>NZ_JBSGZO010000010.1:0-50206 GCF_053611045.1 Streptomyces sp. NPDC054841
CACTTCATGAGTGACCCGCGGGTGAGTTCGCGCGGGCCCGACCAGGCCGCCTCCGGCTCCTCCTGGCCGGCGACGGCCACCAGAACGCCGCCCGGACCACCCCCGTTGTACCGAGTGCCGACGACCGTGCGGCTGCCGCGCCGATGAGACGTACGACTCCCTGCGGCGCCCAGGTTCCATACAACCTTTCGGGTGCTGCGGAGTCATGTGAGGCGTGAAGAGAAACCCCATACCCCGCCGCAGCCGCGGGGCCCTCTGCGCGGCGGTCGCCCTCGGCGTACTCCTGCCGACTGCCGCCACCGCTACGCCGGCCGCCGCGGCCGGGCCCGTCGTGGCCTGCACCTCCCAGAAGGCGGGCCTCGCCGCCAAGCTGGTCACGGACATCACCGCCGCCCTCAAGGGCCGCGCCTCGACGACCGCCGTGCTCGTCAACGACCGGATCACCAAGACCAGCTGTGTGCTGCGGCCGGACCAGCAGTTCGACTCCGCCAGCGTCGTCAAGGCGACCGTGCTCGCCACCCTGCTCTGGGACGCGCAGAAGAGCGGCCGAGCGCTGACGGCCACCGAGAAGTCACGCGCCACAGCCATGATCACCAAGTCGGACAACGACGCCACCAGCGCACTCTGGCGCCAGCTCGGGGTGACCAAGGTCAAGGGCTTCCTCACCGCCGCCGGCATGACCAAGACCGTCCCGGGCTCCGGCGGCTACTGGGGGCTCACCCAGATCACCGCGCGTGACCAGCAGAAACTGCTCGCGCTGATCACCGCGAAGAACACCGTGCTCACGGACGCCTCGCGCGGCTACATCCTGCAGCTGATGAACGCCGTCATCGCGTCGCAGCGCTGGGGCACCCCCGCCGGCGCCCCCTCCACCGCCAAGATCCACGTCAAGAACGGCTGGCTGTTCCGGTCCACCCACGGCTGGCGCGTCCACTCGATCGGCGCGTTCACCGGAACGGCGCACAACTACCAGATCACCGTGCTCACGCACGACAACGCGACGATGACCGACGGCATCAACACCATCCAGGCCGTCGCCCGCGCCGTCCACAAGGACCTCAACCCCACCGCGCGCCTCGGCTACACGCCGACCGCCACTCCGCAGGAAGCGATTCCGGCGGTCCCGGGCCGCCCGGCGCAGGACGCGGTGTCCGCGAACCCGGCGCTCCGCTAAGCCCTGTCCCGGCAGATCGGAAGGCCCTGACCTGGCAGATGAGCCACGATGGAGACGGTCCCTGGTCCTAGGACCGGGGACCGTACTTCGTTGCGGCCCGTTGCGGCTTGTTGCAACGGGATGAAATCCGATCGCGCCCGCGTTGGTGCCTTCCGGCGGAACGGAACAACGGGAGGCTTTTGGTGACGGCGGCGGCAGAGCATTCATGGGCACGGCGGCTGGCCGGATACGCCTGGCGGTACCGGCGGAACGTGGTGCTCGCACTCGGATCGTCCCTCGCCGGCATGGCGGTGTTGGCCGGCGTTCCGCTGATCACCAAAGTCGTCATCGACGACGTCATCGGCGGTCACAGCCGGTCGCTGTACGTGTGGACCGGACTGCTCGTAGCGGCCGCCGTCGTCATCTACGTCCTCACCTACATACGCCGCTACTACGGCGGCCGGCTCGCCCTCGACGTCCAGCACGACCTCCGTACCGACATGTACAGGACCATCAGCCGGCTCGACGGGCGCCGTCAGGACGAACTCTCCACGGGCCAGGTCGTCGGCCGTGCCACCAGCGACCTCCAGCTCATCCAGGGTCTGCTCTTCATGCTCCCGATGACGATCGGGAACGTCCTGCTCTTCCTCATATCCCTGGTCATCATGGCCTGGCTGTCCCTGCCGCTCACCCTCGTCGCTGTCGCCGTCGCACCTGCTCTCTGGTTCATCGCCAAACGCAGCCGGGTGAAGCTGCACCCCGCCACCTGGTACGCGCAGCAGCAGGCCGCCGCCGTCGCCGGAGTCGTCGACGGAGCCGTCTCCGGCGTCCGCGTCGTCAAGGGATTCGGCCAGGAGGAACAGGAGACCGCGAAGCTCAGGGACGTCGGCCGCACGCTCTTCGCCGGCCGGCTGCGCACCATCCGGCTCAACGCCAAGTACACCCCCGCCCTGCAGGCTGTCCCCGCGCTCGGACAGGTCGCCATGCTCGCGCTCGGCGGCTGGCTGGCCACCCACGGACAGATCACCCTCGGTACGTTCGTCGCCTTCTCCACCTATCTGGCCCAGCTGGTCGGACCGGTGCGGATGCTGGCCATGGTGCTCACCGTCGGACAGCAGGCCAGGGCCGGTGTCGAGCGGGTCCTGGAGCTCATCGACACCGAGCCGACCCTGAAGGACGGTACGAAGGAACTCCCGGCCGACGCCCCGGCGACCGTCGAGTTCGACAACGTCAGCTTCGCCTACGGGGACGGGGAGGGCTCGCGGCCGGTGCTGGCCGGCTTCTCGCTGGAGCTGCGCCCCGGTGAGACCGTGGCGGTGGTCGGCTCCTCCGGCAGCGGCAAGTCCACCGTCTCGCTGCTGCTGCCCCGCTTCTACGACGTCACACACGGAGCCGTCCTCGTCGGCGGCCACGACGTCCGCGAGCTCACGCTGGACTCGCTGCGGGCCGCCATCGGCCTCGTACCGGAAGACAGCTTCCTCTTCTCCGACACCGTCCGCTCCAACATCGCGTACGGAAAACCGGACGCGACGGACGACGAGATCCGAGAGGCGGCCCGCACCGCACAGGCGGACCGCTTCATCGACGAGCTTCCCGACGGCTACGACACCACGGTCGGCGAGCACGGCCTCACCCTCTCCGGCGGCCAGCGCCAGCGCATCGCCCTCGCCCGGGCCATCCTCGCCGACCCCCGGCTGCTGCTCCTCGACGACGCGACCTCGGCCGTCGACGCGCGCGTCGAGCACGAGATCCACGAGGCGCTGCGCGGCGTCATGGCCGGCCGTACGACGCTGCTGATCGCCCACCGCCGCTCCACCCTCGGCCTCGCCGACCGGATCGCAGTCCTCGACGACGGCCGGCTCGCCGACATCGGAACCCACGACGAGCTGCAGGAACGTTCCGCGCTGTACCGGCGGCTGCTGACCGACCCCGACGGGATGGGCGTCTCCCCGGGCCGCACCGTCCCCGTCGAGATCCCCGAGGACCGCACGCTCCGGGCCGAGATGGACGCCGAGTTCGACGCCGAGCGCGGCATCACACCCCCGCTCTGGGTCCGCAAGGAAGAGGCCGAGGAGGACGCGGTGGCCGGTGCCACCCCCGAACTCCTCGCCCAGGTCGCGGCGCTCCCGCCGGCCGACGACACCCCCGGGGTCGACGAGGCGCGGGCCGTGACCCCCGAGGAGTCGTACGGGCTGCGCCGGCTGCTGCGCGGCTTCGGCCTGCCGCTGCTGGTCAGCCTGCTGCTCGTCGCCGTCGACGCGGGCATGGGTCTGCTGCTTCCGGTGCTGATCCGGCACGGCATCGACGACGGTGTCGAGCGGGTGGCGATCGGCGCGGTGTGGGCGGCCTCCGCCCTGGCGCTGGTCACGGTGCTCGTCCAGTGGGCGGGCCAGATCGGCGAGACCCGGATGACCGGACGCACCGGCGAACGCATCCTCTACGCGCTCAGGCTGAAGATCTTCGCTCAGCTCCAGCGGCTCGGCCTCGACTACTACGAGCGCGAACTGACCGGCCGGATCATGACCCGGATGACGACGGACGTGGACGCTCTGTCCACGTTCCTGCAGACCGGACTCGTCACCGCGTTCGTCTCGGTCGTCACGTTCTTCGGCATCATGGTCGTGCTGGTCGTGATCGACGTGCAACTGGCGCTGGTCGTCTTCGCCACCCTGCCGGTACTGATCGTCGGCACGTTCTTCTTCCGCCGCCGGTCGGTGAAGGCGTACGAGCTGGCCCGCGAGCGGATCAGCGTCGTCAACGCCGACCTCCAGGAGTCGGTCAGCGGGCTGCGGATCGTCCAGGCGTTCCGCCGCGAGCGCTCCGGAAACCAGCGGTTCGTGGAGCGCAGCACCAGCTACCGCGAGGCGCGGGTGCGCGGCCAGTGGCTGATCTCCGTGTACTTCCCGTTCGTCCAGCTGCTGGCCTCGGTGGCCGCTGCGGCCGTCCTGGTCGTCGGCGCACGCCGGATCGAGGCCGGCACGCTCACGACGGGCGCGCTGGTCGCGTACCTCCTCTACATCGACCTCTTCTTCGCGCCCGTGCAGCAGCTGTCGCAGGTCTTCGACGGCTACCAGCAGGCGACGGTGTCGCTGGGCCGGATCCAGGAGCTGCTGCGGGAGCCGACGTCGACGGCGCAGGCCGGCGAACCCCTGGACGTGCGGTCGCTGCACGGCGAGATCGCCTTCGAGGACGTCAGCTTCGCCTACGGGGGCGACGGCGACGGCGCGGCGGAAGCCGCCCTGACCGGCGTCGATCTGCGCATCCCCGCCGGGCAGACCGTCGCCTTCGTCGGCGAGACCGGCGCCGGAAAGTCGACACTGGTGAAGCTGGTGGCGCGGTTCTACGACCCGACGTCGGGCCGGGTCACCGTCGACGGTTCCGATCTGCGCGACCTCGACCTCACCGCGTACCGCCACCGGCTCGGCGTCGTCCCGCAGGAGGCGTACCTCTTCGCCGGTACGGTCCGCGACGCCATCTCGTACGGGCGTCCCGGAGCGACCGACGCCGAAGTGGAGGCGGCCGCCCGCGCGGTCGGTGCCCACGACATGATCGCCACCCTTGAGGACGGCTACCTGCACGAGGTCGCCGAGCGCGGCCGCAACCTCTCGGCCGGCCAGCGCCAGCTCATCGCCCTGGCCCGGGCCGAGCTCGTCGACCCGGACGTACTGCTGCTCGACGAGGCGACCGCCGCGCTCGACCTGGCCACCGAGGCGCAGGTCAACCAGGCCACCGACCGGCTCACCGGCCGGCGCACCACGCTCGTCGTCGCCCACCGCCTCACCACGGCGGCCCGCGCGGACCGGGTGGTATTGATGGCCCACGGCAGGGTCGTCGAGGACGGCACGCACGACGAACTGCTGGCGCTGGGCGGCCGGTACGCCGAGCTGTGGCGGACGTTCATCGGCGCGGAGGCGCCCACTCCGGCCTGAGTTCAGGGACGCGTCGGAGTTCAAGGGCAGGGGCGCGTGGGGGTTCAGGGCTGCGTGGGAGTTCAGGGACGCGTGGGAGTACCGGGCTGCGTGGGAGTTCAGGGACGCGTGGGAGTACCGGGCTGCGTGGGAGTTCAGGGACGCGTGGGAGTACCGGGCTGCGTGGGAGTTCAGGAGTGCGCCGGGGCACAGCGGGCCGAGCCCGAGTGTGCGTGACCGAGCGATGGTGCCCGGAGGAAACCGCGCGGGCGTTCGCTGCGTCGTACGTCAGTACGGCGTGGTGCGGGAGGGGAGCAAGAGTGTTCGGAAAACTGCTGGTGCACATACTCGCGGTACTCGCGGTCGTGGTGGCCCTGTCGCTGACGGGCCCGGCGACGCAGCGGGCGGAGGCCATGTCCGCCTGCTCCGGGCGCCCTGTGAAGACAAAGAAGTTCGCCACGGGGGAGCTGCGCATCTACAAGAAGCGGGAGTACGTGTGCGCCCTCACGGTCGCCAGACAGCCCGGCGCTCGGCGGGCGATGTCGGTGTCGCTCCAGCCGCGCGGCGGTCGGGCAGCCGTCGACAAGGGCCGTTTCACCCGGCAGGCCGGCCCGGTCACCGTGTACGCACTCAACCGATGCGTCCGCGTCTCGGGCGCGATTGCGGGGAGGAGCGCCTCGACGGGCTGGATCCTGTGCTGAGCGTGCCGCTCGCCGTACGGGTCCGCTGATCCTGTGCCGCACGCCGCGCTGATCCTGCGCTGACCGCTGACCGCTGACCGCTGAAGCCGCACCACGCGCCGACTGCGCCGGCTGACTCCCGCCCGCCGGTACAACTGGGTCTGGCGGTACGGGTGTTACCCCCGCTAGGTTCACCGCGACCGCTGTGAACCAAGGGGAGGGTGCATGCGCAAGGCGCTGAGATGGCTGTTGTCGCTCGTCATGCTCATAGGCATGGCAGGCACGACGGCGAGCGCGGCCACCGCCGCCGATCCGGCCACCACTTCAGGCCCGGTCTCGGACATCAAGGACCGGATCCTCGCGATCCCCGGGATGAGCCTGATCGAGGAGAAGCCGTACCCCGGCTATCGCTACTTCGTCCTCAACTACACCCAGCCGGTCGACCACCGGCAGCCGTCCAAGGGCACGTTCCAGCAGCGCATCACCCTGCTGCACAAGGACACCGCCCGCCCCACCGTCTTCTACACCAGCGGCTACGCAGTCGGTACGAACCCCCGACGCCGTGAGCCCACCCAGATCGTCGACGGCAATCAGGTCGACATGGAGTACCGCTTCTTCACCCCGTCCCGGCCCAGCCCGGCCGACTGGAGCAAGCTCGACATCTGGCAGGCCGCCAGCGACCAGCACCGTGTATTCGCCGCGCTGAAGAAGATCTACGCCAAGAAGTGGATCGCCACCGGCATCTCCAAGGGCGGGATGACGGCCACGTACTACGAACGCTTCTACCCGCGGGACATGGACGGCATCGTCGCGTACGTCGCACCCAACGACGTGAGCGACAAGGAGGACTCGGCGTACGACCGGTTCTTCGAGAAGGTCGGCACCAAGGAGTGCCGCGACCGGCTGACCGCCGTCCAGCGCGAGGCACTCGGCAAGCGGCGGGCCGCGATCACCGCCAAGTACCAGGAGTGGGCCACCGCGAACGACGGCACCTTCCGTACCATCGGCTCGCTCGACAAGGCGTACGAGAGCCTCGTCTCCGACTACGCATGGGCTTTCTGGCAGTACAGCCTGCTCGCCGACTGCGCATCCGTACCGGACGCGAAGACCGCCACCGACCAGGAGATCTACGACTCCCTCGACGCGATCTCCGGCTTCGCCTCCTACACCGACCAGGGTCTGGAGCCGTACACGCCGTACTACTACCAGGCTGGCACCCAGCTCGGCGCGCCCACGCTCACCTACCCGCAGCTCAAGGACGTCCTGCGGTACCCGGGTTACTTCACTCCCCGGTCGTACGTGCCCCGCGCGATCCCGATGCCGGCGTTCGACCGGCGGGCGATGGCGAGCGTCGACACCTGGGTGCGTCACAACGCCCAGCACATGATGTGGGTGTACGGCGAGAACGACCCGTACGGCGCGGAGCGCTTCCGCACCGGCAAGGGCTCGCGTGACGCTTACGTCTTCACCGAGTACGGCGGCAATCACGGCGCCAGCGTCGCGGGTCTGCGGGACGCGGACCGCACGAAGGCGACCGCGCGGATCCTGGAGTGGGCGGGCGTGGCCCCGGCCGCCGTTCAGCAGAACCCGGAGCTGGCGAAGCGGCTGACGCGGTACGACGCGAAGCTCGACAAGCAGGACATCGAGCGCGAGCCGTTCGCTCTGCGGCCGTAGCGTGCTGTGCCCGTCGCCGCTGGGTCAGAGGCGACGGGCACAGCCCACCGGCCTTTCGCCGTCGAGCTGCACGTAGAGATCGGTCGACGGCGGGCACTGGGCCCGCTCGTCCACCGCCGACGCCACCTCGAACTCGGGCCGCTGCTCGCCCGAACCGTCGCAGGCGGATTCCTTCACCTGCCCCTTGCGAGAGGTGGAGACGCAGTCACCGACGACGGTGTGCGGTCCACCGCCACCGCCGGGGTCGCCCGGATGCGGTGGTTCCAGATTGCGCATGCAGGCATACCCCTGCGGCACCGCCCCGTCTCCGTCCTCGTCCAGCGCGGGCCGGCTCTCCGAGATGTGCAGTACGAAGTCGGTGGCGGCGGGGCATGCGGGCCCCGCCGAGGGCCGTCCCTCGTACCGCGTGATCACCCTGGCCGCCGCCTTCTCGCTGGTGCAGGGCACCTCACGGACGTCGGCCCGGCCCCGGCTGCTGCAGTCGCCGGGCCCCAGGAACACCGCCCCGTACCCGGACGGCGTCACGGTCTCCGTCGCCCGGGCCATCCCGGAGCCAGAAGCATTGCCTCCGGGCATCTGCTGGCAGGCGACGACCTGGCCGGTGAGGACGAGAGCGCACACCACCCCCACGCCCAGACGCCGTAATCGCATGTTCCCCCCGATCGGTCCGTCCAGCGTGACCCGTCGGGGCGGGCGCACGCCAGGGGAGCAGGGGGCTTTCCGCCGCGTGGGGGTGGTGCGCAGGTTGCGCGGCGTACACCGCGCTACGCCTTAATACGTCAGCCCGTGTCCGACCGGGTACAGCACCTGCGTCGGATCGTCCGCGCGCTGCACGGGCACGGGCAGTCTGCCCTCGGGCTCGGCCCGGCCCGCGATCACCCTTACGGCTGCCCGGAGTTCGACATCCGTCCAGCTGTACGCGGCGAGTGAGGCCGCGAAACCGGTGCCGGTCAGCTGGGCGATGTCGTACGGATTGCGGATGGCGACCGTGACCACCGGTACACCCGTCGCGACCAGCCGGGACACGAGGGTGCGCTGGGGGCTGGTCGCCGAGACGTTGTACGTACCGACGATGATGACGTCCTTCCCGGCCGCGGCCGCCACCGCCTCCTCGATCTTGGCGGCAGTCGGGGTGATGCCGGTGGACAACGCCGCGGCGGTGAAGCCCAGTTCGGTGAAGGCCCTGGCGAGGGTGGCGGTCGGCGGGCCCGTCGTGCCGGAGGGGGAGGCCGGGTCGGCGCCGACGACCAGCACGTTCCGGTGGCGGCGGCGGGACAGCGGCAGCAGCCGTCCGTCGTCGGCCAGCAGGGTCGTCGTCCGCTCGGCCATCCGGTCGGCGGCGGCCAGATGGGACCGGGTGCCGACGATGCGGTCCACGCCGTCGTGCGAGACGAACGGGTCTTGGAACAGCCCCAGTTTCGACTTCAGGAGGAGGATGCGCAGGATCGATTCCTCGATGCGCTCTTCCGTCAGCTCGCCGCCCTTGACGGCCTGGAGCACGGCGTTCCATGCGACGGCCAGGTCCGGCGGATTGAGCAACTGGTCGCAGCCTGCCTTCAGGGCGAGTACGGGCACGCGGTCGTCCCCGTACTTCTGCCGAACGCCCGCCATGCCGAGGGAGTCGGTGACGACGACGCCGTCGTAGCCGAGCTGTTCGCGGAGGATGCCGGTGAGAATGGGGTGGGAGAGCGTCGCCGGGTCCTCCCTCGGGTCGAGCGCCGGGACCACGATGTGCGCGGTCATGATCGAGTCGATCCCGGCGGCGATCGCCGCCCGGAACGGCGGCGCATCCAGCTCACCCCACTGCTCGCGGGTGTGGTGGATGGTGGGGAGCGCGTAGTGGCTGTCGTCCTTGGTGTCGCCGTGTCCCGGAAAGTGCTTGGACGTCGCGGCGATGCCCGAGCCCTGGTACCCGCGCACCTGAGCGGCGACGAGCCCGGCCACCGCCTGCGGGTCGGAGCCGAACGACCGTACGCCGATGACCGGGTTGGCCGGGTTGACGTTCACATCGGCGACCGGCGCGTAGTTCTGGGTGATGCCCATCGCGGCGAGCTCGGCGCCCGCGATCCGCGCGGCCTCACGGGCGTTGGAGCGGGAACCGCCCGCGCCCAGCGCCATCGCGCCCGGTACCAGGGTGGCGGGCTTGCCGACGCGGGCGACGATGCCGTGCTCCTGGTCGGTGGATATCAGTAGCGGGAGGGGCGTGGGCCGGGCGAGCCCCGCCTGCTGGATGCCGTTGGAGAGATCGGCGATCTGGTGCGGGTCGCGGGTGTTGTGCGCCCAGGCGAAGTAGATGATGCCGCCGACGTGGTAACGCCCGATCAGCTCGACGGCGGTGCGGACGCCGATCTCCTTGAGGTTGGCGTCGATGTCGCCCTGGTCCGGAGCAGTGGCGGAGTGTCCGTACACCCGCATAACGAAGAGCTGGCCGACCTTCTCCTCCAGGCTCATCCGGGCGATGAGCTGCCGAAGACGGTCGCACTCCCGATCGTGACGACGGTCGGGGTCGGCGCTGTTCGTGAGGTTGCCGGCATGCGCGGGGGCGGAAGAGAGGGCGACGGATGCCGCTCCGGCGGCGGTCGCGGCGAGGAGAGTACGTCTGGAGGGGGTGGTCCGCTCGGGCACTGGTGCTCCTTCCGTGAAGGAAACTTCCAAGGGCCACGGATATCCGGAAAGTAACTGCCAGTCAAGAGATTCTGCCGGACGGGCGTGCGACAGCGGTGGACGGGGGCCGGGCGTGGCGCGGGCGGGCCGCGAGTGCGGCGTGGCGCGGGCGTTGCGGGGCGCGGCCAGGGCGTAGGGAGGGGTGTCGGGAAGAGCGTGGGGAGGGGATGGGGAGGGGATGGGTGTTGGGAGGGGTGTCGGGAAGAGCCCGCCGCGGGCGCTTCAGGGCCTGCGTCCGTGGCGGTGTGCTGCTGGTCGCCCTGAAGCTGTAATCCCCCTTTCGCGCTTCAGCGCCACTCGTGTACGTCGACGAGGGTGCCGGCCGTCAGGTCCGGATGCCCCCAGAAGTCGCCGACCTGGGTCCCGATCACGAGCACCGGAACCCCGTGGGTGTCCAGATGTGCCGTGTAGAACCCGAAGATCCAGGACGGGTCGGCCACCAGGTCGCGCGGCGGCTTCAGCCGGGCCAGCTCCGACCCGTCGGCCTCGTACACCACCGCGTTGTCCGTCGGCGTGTACGGCGTGTCGTCGAGCGCCTCGACGACGAGAACCCGGCCCTCCCAGACCAGCGCGGCCTGCGTCGGACTCGCGAACTCCTTCTCCACGGTCTGCCCGGCGTACGTCCAGCGGACGACGCGGTCGCCGTGGCTCCAACCGATGACGACGGGGGCTTGGTTCTGCGGGTCCTGCGGGTGCTGGCTCACTGGGGACTCTCCACGCGGTCGCCGATGAGAATCAGCCTACTGCGGCCGCCCCGGCTGATGATCTCTCCAGCCGTGTCCCGCCGCGCGGCGGCGGCCCGCCCGGCGCAGGCGTACTCGGCTCCGGCGGCGGCCCGTCCGGCGCAGGCGTACTCGGCTCCGGCGGTAGTCGCTGCACCGTGGCGTGCGGGTTTCCCCGCGTCTCAGTGACCTCCTCGCAGTGATTCCAGATGCGCCCTCCCGGCCTCCAGCAGCACCGGCAGCTCCGCCGCTTCCGGGTGCCAGCGCTTCTCGTACTCCCAGCAGACCCAGCCGTCGTCGCCCGCGAGCGCCAGGCAGGCGGTGAGCGGCAGGACACCGGCTCCGAGTGGCAGAGGCGCGAGGTCCTGTGCCGAGGCGACATCCTTGACCTGGACATAGCCGAGGTACGGACCCAGCGCCGCATGGGTGGCGGCAGGGGACTCGTGCTCCAGCCAGGGGTGCAGGACGTCCCACAGCGCACCCAGGTGCTTATGACCGACCCGGCCCAGGATGCGGGACGCCGCGGCGCCCGTCCGATGGGAGTCGTGGGTCTCCAGCAGGATGCGCACGCCCAGGTCAGCTGCGGTCTCCGCCGCCGTGGCGAGGCGGCGGGCGGCGGTCGCGTCCGCCGTCTCGGGATCCTGATCGCCACCGCCCGGGAAGACCCGTATGCACGAGGCGCCCAAGTCCTTGGCCAGGAAGAGCAGTTCGCTGAGCTCCTGCCGCACGGCGTCGTCGTCACCCGCCGCCGCCACCCGTGCGTAGCCGGCGACCGTCAGAATCTCCACACCGGCCCGGGCGAACTCCTCGGCCACCGCGGCTCGTTCGCGCGCTCCGATGCCCGGGTGGACCGGCTCCTCCGGATCGGCGCGCAGCTCCACCCCCTGATAGCCGGTCGCGACGGCAAGGGCAGCCACCTCGGGGATGGGCATGGCAGGGACGCCGAGGGTCGAGAAGGCGAACTTCACTTGGGCGATCCTTCCTGGAGGGGGAGCCGCCAGTCCTGGCCGACAAGATCGGCCCCGTACGAGCGGTGCGGCTTTTCGGCGACGAGTGTGAACCCGGCGCGCTGGTAGATCCTGTGGGCGGCGGTGAGGACGTCATTGGTCCACAGCACCAACTCCCGGTACCCCACTTCACGGGCGAAATCCACGACGGCGCCCACCAGTCGGTCCCCGAGGCCATGGCCGCGCGCTTCCGGTTCGACCAGGAGCAGCCTCAGCCGGGCGGTGGCCGGTGCGTCGTCCCGTACACACATCACCGAGCCCACCGGTTGGCCGTCCAGCTCGGCTATCCACACCCGCTCCAGATGTGGGTCGTGGTCCTGGGCGAAGTCCGCGACGATACGCGCGACCAGGCCCTCGAAGTCCGTGTTCCACCCGTACTCCGCGGCGTACAGCGCGCCGTGGCGCTGGACGATCCAGCCCAGGTCGCCGGGCGCGGGATCGCGCAGCACCGGACCCTCGCCGTGCCGGTCCCGGTCGGGCCGGGCCTCGCCCAGTATGTGCCGCACCGTGCGCATGGCTTCCGTCAGACGGGTGCGGTCGTCCGCGGGCACGCTGGAGAGGAGCTTGCCGACGGCCTCTCGTGACCGCTCGTCCAGCAGTGCGGTCGCCTCGCGCCCGCGTGATGTGAGAGTGATGCGCTGGCGCCGCGAGTCCACCTCCGAGGGAGCCCGCTCGACCAGGCCGTCGCGCTCGAACTTGCCGAGCAGCCGGCTCAGGTAGCCGGCGTCCAGGGAAAGCTCCAGCCGGAGGTCGGCGGCGTCGGTGCGTGGGGCGTGGGCCAGTTCGTAGAGCACGCGCGACTCCGTGAGCGTGTACGGCGTGTACAGGTGCTTGCTGTAGTCGAGTGCGCCGATGAGGTTGGTGTAGAAGCGGTTGAATGCGCGGATCTCATGAACGGCCATGACTTGCCCCGACCTTTCCTTTGACTGAGTCAAGAGTAGGTTCGGGCATCCACCCCGACAAGGCCTGTGGATAACTCCGGCCCGGCGTGTACGGGCCGGGCGCGCATCGCCTCGGCGGCCATCGCCCCGGCAACTGGTCGGCTGGTGTCCACCGGCCCGGCTGTCGACAGCCGTCAGCCGACAGCCGACAGTCGGCTGCCGACAGCCGTCAGCCGGGCAGGCCCGTATGTACCTGCCCGGCGGCCGGCCGGCCGGGTTGTACCGGCCCCGCCCGACCGCTTCGCAGCCCGACTGCTTCGCCGGGCCCGCACTCGCCCCGTCAGCGCTTTCGCGGCGGTGCCGTGGACGCCCTCGCCATCAGCTCCGCGCCGATCGTCGCGATCCCGCCCGGCGGCGGGGCCTCCTTGCCCATCGCGAGCCGGCCCGCCCGCACCCCGGCGTCGTACAGCGGCAGCCGCACCGTGGTCAGCGCCGGCACCGCGTCCACCGAGAACGGCAGGTCGTCGAAGCCGGCCACCGAGATGTCCTCCGGAATGCGCAGTCCACGATCGCGTACGGCGGCGCAGGCACCCAGTGCCACGGTGTCGTTGGCCGCGACGATCGCCGTGAGGTCCGGGTCGCGGCGTAGCAGTTCCAGCGTGGCGTCGTAGCCCGAGCGGCGGTCGTACGGGCCGTGGATCGTGAGCCGCTCCTGATCGGCCAGGCCGGCGCCGCCCCCGGCGCCCGCGTCCTCGCCGATGCCCGCCGCGGCCAGTGCCGCCCGGTGGCCCTCGAGGCGGTGCCGGGTCGTCGTCCGTTCGGCCGGCCCCGCGACGTAGCCGATCCGGCGGTGCCCGAGCGCGATCAGGTGCTCGGTGAGCCGCCGTCCGCCGCCGCGGTTGTCGAAGGCGAGGGTCGCCGTCACGGAGTCGCCCGGCATGGGCGGCCGGCCGCACAGCACCACCGTCGTCCCCGCGTCCGCGAGCCTCGCGATCTTCGCGGACATCGCGGCGATGTGGTCCGGGTCCTCCAGCGCCCCTCCGGTGAGGACGACCGCGGCGGCCCGCTGCCGCTGCAGCAGGGTGAGGTAGGTCAGCTCCCGCTCCGGCGAGCCGCCCGTGTTGCAGACGACCGCCAGCTTCTCGCCGCCCGCCCGTCCTGCCGCGCCCTCGCCGATCGCGGTCTGCGCGGCCCCGGCCATGATCCCGAAGAACGGGTCGGCGATGTCGTTGACGAGGATGCCGACCAGGTCGGACGTGGCCGCTGCGAGCGAGCTGGCCGGCCCGTTGAGCACGTAGTCGAGTTCGTCGACCGCGCGGAGCACCCGCTCCCGCGTCGACGCGGCGACGGGGTAGTTGCCGTTGAGAACCCGGGAGACGGTCGCCGGGGAAACCCGGGCGCGGGCGGCCACATCAGCCAGCGTGACTGTCATCGCTTTCCTCCGAGGGAGATTGGGCCGCGCCCTTGTCCGGGCTGGTGTCGGCAGGCTAGCGTCATAGCCGATAGAAAGCGCTTGCTATAACCGATTCGCGACCCTATCGAGGATTCGAGGAAATATGGAGGCACCTTCGTGACACGCAGGACAGTGTGGATCGCCATGAATGGCGTCACGGGGCGGATGGGCTACCGGCAGCACCTCGTGCGCTCCCTCCTCGCGATCCGTGAACAGGGCGGTCTGGATCTCGGCGACGGCGATCTCCTCTGGCCCGAACCCGTCCTCGTCGGCCGGCGCGAGCACGCCCTGCGTGAGATCGCCGAACGCCACGGCCTGACGGAGTGGTCCAGGGACCTCGATGCGGTGCTCGCCGACGGAACGGTCGACATCTACTTCGACGCCCAGGTCACATCCGCCCGCGTCGGGGCCGTCAGAAAGGCGATCGCGGCGGGCAAGCACATCTACACCGAGAAGCCCACCGCGACCGATGTGTCGGGGGCGCTCGAGCTGGCCCGCCTCGCTCAGGCCGCCGGTATCAAGCACGGCGTCGTCCAGGACAAGATCTTCCTGCCGGGACTGCTGAAACTGAAGCGACTCGTGGAGGGCGGATTCTTCGGCGAGATCCTCTCCGTGCGCGGAGAGTTCGGCTACTGGGTCTTCGAAGGCGACTGGCAGGAGGCCCAGCGCCCCTCCTGGAACTACCGTTCCGAGGACGGCGGCGGCATCGTCGTCGACATGTTCCCGCACTGGGAGTACGTACTGCACGAGCTCTTCGGCCGTGTGACGAGCGTCCAGGCGCAGGTTGTGACGCATGTTCCGCAGCGCTGGGACGAGCGCGGCAAGCCGTATGCGGCGACCGCCGACGACGCGGCGTACGCGGTCTTCCAGCTGGAGGGCGGAGCCGTCGCCCAGATCAACTCCTCCTGGGCGGTCCGCGTGAACCGCGACGAACTGGTCGAGTTCCAGGTCGACGGGGTGCACGGTTCGGCGGTCGCGGGTCTGCGGCGCTGCCGCGTCCAGCACCGCGGTGCGACGCCGAAGCCCGTGTGGAACCCGGATCTGCCCGCGACGGAGTCCTTCCGTGACCAGTGGCAGGAAGTGCCCGACAACATGGTCTTCGACAACGGATTCAAGGCGCAGTGGGAGCTGTTCCTGCGGCACGTCGCAGCGGGGGAGCCGTACCACTGGGACCTGCTCGCGGGCGCGCGCGGAGTGCAGCTTGCCGAGCTGGGGCTGAAATCGTCGGCAGAGGGACGCCGTCTCGACGTTCCGGAGCTGACGCTGTGACGATCCGGCTGCCGGGCGTCGACGGCGCACCACGTACGTACGCGCCGCGTACCGAACCCACTGCCTACTCCGTAGGCAGTGCACCGCTCGTCTCCCGCACGGTCTTCTCGGCGGCGCACGTCGTCGCGGATCCGTACGCGGACACCGCACCGGACGGTCCCGCTGTTGTCGACTGGGATGCCACTCTCGCCTTCCGGCGCCATCTGTGGGCGCACGGACTCGGTGTCGCGGAGGCGATGGACACCGCACAGCGGGGGATGGGGCTGGACTGGGCGGGCGCCGCGGAGCTGATCCGGCGCTCGGCTGCGGAGGCGAAGGCGGTGGGCGGCCGTATCGCGTGCGGCGCCGGCACCGACCAGCTGACCGGCCCGGCGGATCTCGCCGCGGTCCGCGCGGCGTACGAGGAACAGCTCGCACTCGTCGAGGACAGCGGAGCACAGGCGATCCTCATGGCGTCCCGGGCGCTGGCCGCGGTCGCCCGCACCCCCGAGGACTATCTCGGCGTCTACAGCCACCTCATGAGGCAGGCGCGCGAGCCGGTCGTCCTGCACTGGCTCGGACCCATGTTTGATCCCGCATTGGACGGCTACTGGGGGAGCGGCGACCTCGACACGGCCACGGAGACCTTCCTCCAGGTGATCGCCGAGCATCCGGACAAGGTCGACGGAGTCAAGATCTCGCTGCTGGACGCCCGGCGCGAGATCGACCTGCGACGGCGGCTGCCCGAGGGAGTGCGCTGCTACACGGGCGACGACTTTCACTACCCCGAGCTGATCGCGGGCGACGACCACGGCTTCAGCCACGCCCTGCTCGGGATCTTCGACCCGCTGGGGCCGGCCGCGGCCGAAGCCGTACGCGTCCTGGACACGGGCGACACCAAGGGCTTCCGTGAACTGCTCGACCCGACCGTCGAACTGTCGCGCCATCTCTTCGAGGCGCCGACCCGCTTCTACAAGACGGGAGTCGTCCTCCTGGCGTGGCTGGCAGGTCACCAGTCGCACTTCACGATGGTGGGTGGCCTGCAGTCCGCGCGGTCGTTGCCCCATCTCGCGCGGGCGTACGAACTGGCCGATGGGCTGGGTCTGTTCCCGGACCCGGCGCTGGCGGAGGCCCGGATGAAATCCCTGCTCACGGTGTACGGAGTTGTCCAGTGACCGACGAATCGCGCGCTCATGGCCTCTCCCGGTTCAGCATCAATCAGATGACCGTCAGACAGCTCACGCTGCCGGAGCTCACCGAGGCGTGCGCGGGGCTCGGCGTACCCGGAATCGGCCTGTGGCGCGAACCCGTACAGGCGTACGGCGTCGAGGCCGCGGCCAAGCTCGTACGGGAGGCGGGACTGGCCGTCACGACGCTGTGCCGGGGCGGCTTCTTCACCGCGACCGACCCGGGGGAGCGGGCACGAGCCCTGGACGACAACCGCGCGGCCGTCGACGAGGCGGCGACGCTGGGAACGGACACCCTCGTACTCGTCTCGGGCGGACTCCCGCCCGGCAGCCGGGACCTGGCTGCCGCACGGGAACGCATCGCGGACGCGCTCGGCAACCTCGCGCCGTACGCACAGGAGCGTGGCGTGCGCCTCGCGATCGAACCGCTCCACCCGATGTACGCGGCGGACCGCTGCGCCGTCTCCACGCTGACGCAGGCGCTCGACATCGCGGAGCGGTTCCCCGCGGAGCAGGTGGGCGTGGTCGTGGACACGTATCACATCTGGTGGGACGACCAGGCGCCCGCGGCGGTCACCCGCGCGGGCGCGGGCGGGCGGATCCACTCCTTCCAGCTGGCCGACTGGGTCACCCCGTTGCCGGCGGGGGTGCTCAACGGCCGCGGCCAGTTGGGTGACGGTGTGATCGACCTGCGCGCCTGGCGCGAGAGGGTCGACGCGGCGGGCTACACAGGCCCGGTCGAGGTGGAGCTGTTCAACGACGCTCTATGGGCACGGGACGGTGTCGAGGTGCTGTCCGAGACGGCATTGCGGTACGTACGGCACGCGCTGTAGTACTCCGCGCCTGCTTCGCTCACCGTTTCCTCGTGCCCCCCGGCAGATCGCCGAGTACGTCTGCCGGGCCGCCGGGCGAGTTGTCGGGAGAGCCGGGCGCGGCCCCCGCGGACCGGCGTTTCGCCGCGCGTTTAGTGAGGACGGTCAGAACCACCGGGACCAGCAGCTCGAAGACCCGGCTGACCGTCGCCACGGGCATGCCGGTCCTCTTGGCGACCGCGGCGGCGGCGGGCCTGGCCAGTTTGGTGAGAACACCCGCCATCAGGCCGCCGCCGAGGAGCCCGCCGCCCAGCGTCGCGACGCCCTCCAGAGGCGGTTCGGAGATCTCGGCGACGGCCTCGCGTACCTCGTCCGCCTGCTCGGGTGTCGCCGCGGCCTCCCGCAGACCGTCGAAGAGCGCGGACACCGAAGTGCCGACGGCATCCTCAGCCCCGGCCGCGTCGGTGCCGAGTGCACCGGCGATCTCCTGGAGCTTGTCGTCCCCGAGCTCGTTCAGTACGTCCCGCTGAAAGGAATCGTCACTCATGGCGAAAACGTTAAGACTGCCCTGCTATGTCAGCATTTCGAGATTCCGGAAAAATAACTGCCCGCAGTCGTGCAACCCTTCTGGCGTGAGGTGAGTCGTACTTGGCATCGGGGTTCCCGGGGAGGGATCTGGGGGGATCAGGGAGCTCCGATGGGGGAGGCGGGGCCCGGTCGATCGACCGGGCCCCTTGAAGTCGGTCGCCGAGGCAGGTTGTCCACAGGTCTGCCCCGTTGGTTGTCCACAGACCCGGCACGTTGTCCGACCCTGGCGGTAGCGTCGGATCATGTCCAATCTGGCAGTGCTCGAAGGGGTCCTGGAGCGGATCACCTACGCCAACGAGGAGAACGGGTACACGGTCGCCCGCGTCGACACCGGTCGCGGCGGCGGTGACCTCCTCACCGTGGTCGGCTCGCTCCTCGGTGCGCAGCCGGGTGAATCGCTGCGGATGGAGGGCCGCTGGGGCTCCCACCCCCAGTACGGCAAGCAGTTCACCGTCGAGAACTACACGACGGTCCTCCCCGCCACCGTCCAGGGCATCCGCCGCTATCTCGGATCGGGCCTCATCAAGGGCATCGGCCCCCGAATCGCCGAGCGGATCGTCGACCACTTCGGGGCGGACACCCTCGACGTCATCGAGCAGCAGCCCAAGAGGCTCGTCGAGGTCCCCGGCCTCGGCCCGAAGCGCACGAAGATGATCGGCGCCGCATGGGAGGAGCAGAAGGCCATCAAGGAAGTCATGGTCTTCCTCCAAGGGGTCGGTGTGTCCACGTCCATCGCCGTGCGGATCTACAAGAAGTACGAGGACGCCTCGATCTCCGTCGTGAAGAACCAGCCGTACCGCCTGGCGGCCGATGTGTGGGGCATCGGGTTCCTCACCGCCGACCGGATCGCCCAGGCGGTCGGGATACCCCACGACAGCCCGGACCGGGTCAAGGCCGGCCTGCAGTACGCCCTGTCGCAGTCCACGGACCAGGGCCACTGCTTCCTCCCGGAGGAGCAGCTCATCGCGGACGCCGTGAAGCTCCTCCAGGTGGACACCGGCCTCGTCATCGACTGCCTCGGCGAGCTCGCGGCCGACGACGAGGGAGTCGTTCGGGAACAGGTCCCGGCCGCGGACGGGGGCGATCCCGTGACCGCGGTCTATCTGGTGCCGTTCCACCGCGCCGAGCTGTCCCTGTCCGCCCAGCTGATCCGGCTGCTGCGCGCCGACGAGGACCGTATGCCGGCCTTCCAGGACGTGGCCTGGGACAAGGCGCTGGCCTGGCTCGCGGACCGCACGGGCGCGGAGCTCGCCCCCGAGCAGCAGGAGGCCGTGCGCCTCGCCCTCACCCGCAAGGTCGCCGTCCTGACCGGCGGTCCTGGCTGCGGCAAGTCCTTCACGGTCCGCTCCATCGTGGAGCTGGCTCGCGCCAAGAAGGCCAAGGTGGTGCTTGCCGCGCCCACCGGCCGCGCGGCCAAGCGGCTCGCCGAGCTCACCGGAGCCGAGGCGTCCACCGTCCACCGGCTGCTGGAGCTGAAGCCGGGCGGCGACGCGGCGTACGACCGGGACCGGCCACTCGACGCGGATCTGGTGGTGGTCGACGAGGCATCCATGCTGGACCTGCTGCTCGCCAACAAGCTGGTGAAGGCCGTGGCTCCGGGTGCGCATCTGCTGCTGGTCGGGGATGTGGACCAGTTGCCGAGCGTCGGCGCGGGGGAAGTGCTCAGCGACCTCCTCGCGGACAGCAGCCCGGTGCCCTCCGTCCGGCTCACACGGATCTTCCGGCAGGCCCAGCAGTCCGGCGTCGTCACCAACGCGCATCGCATCAACTCCGGGGTGCAGCCCCTCACCCAGGGCCTCAGTGACTTCTTCCTCTTCGTCGAGGAGGACACTGAGGAGGCGGGCCGGCTGACCGTGGACGTCGCTGCACGGCGTATCCCGGCGCGCTTCGGTCTGGATCCGCGGCGCGATGTGCAGGTGCTCGCCCCGATGCACCGAGGCCCGGCCGGTGCGGGCAACCTCAACGGGCTGCTGCAGCAGGCGATCACCCCCGCCCGCCCCGATCTTCCGGAGAGGCGGCTCGGCGGCAGGGTCTTCCGCGTCGGCGACAAGGTCACTCAGATTCGCAACAATTACGAGAAGGGGGAGAACGGAATCTTCAACGGCACGGTCGGCGTGGTGACCTCACTCAATACGGTCGATCAGCGGCTGACGGTGCTGACGGACGAGGACGAGGAGGTGCCGTACGACTTCGACGAGCTGGACGAGCTCGCGCACGCCTACGCCGTGACGATCCACCGCTCCCAGGGCAGTGAGTATCCGGCGGTGGTGATCCCGGTCACCACCGGAGCGTGGATGATGCTCCAGCGGAATCTGCTCTACACGGCCGTGACACGCGCCAAGAAGCTCGTTGTACTCGTCGGTTCCCGCAAGGCGATAGGACAGGCAGTCCGCACCGTTTCCGCAGGCAGGCGCTTTACCGCACTCGACCACCGGCTGACAGGTGGACGCTTCGTGGGAAAGATCACCTAAGACTTCCGGAACCGGGGCGAAGGGGGCAGTATGAGCAGGCTGGCGGCACTGAGTGCCGCCAAGAGGGCCAATGGTCGACCCCGAGTGCACTCTCCTCAGCCAAATGGGGGATGGTAGAGACAGTCAGGGCACCTCGAAGAAGAGGCACTACGTCGGTGAGGGATGACGTGAGCGACAACTCTGTAGTACTGCGGTACGCGGACGGTGAATACACCTACCCGGTGGTCGAGAGCACCGTCGGTGACAAGGGCTTCGACATCGGGAAGCTCCGGGCGCAGACCGGTCTGGTGACCCTGGACAGCGGTTATGGCAACACAGCCGCCTATAAATCCGCGATCACATACCTCGACGGCGAGCAGGGGATCCTCCGCTACCGCGGCTACCCGATCGAGCAGCTGGCCGAGCGTTCCACCTTCCTGGAGGTGGCGTACCTGCTGATCAACGGTGAGCTCCCGACGGTCGACGAGCTGGCCACTTTCAAGGGCGACATCACCCAGCACACCCTGCTGCACGAGGACGTCAAGCGCTTCTTCGACGGCTTCCCGCGCGACGCCCACCCGATGGCGATGCTGTCGTCCGTGGTCAGCGCGCTGTCGACGTTCTACCAGGACAGCCACAACCCGTTCGACGAGCAGCAGCGCAACATGTCGACGATCCGGCTGCTGGCCAAGCTGCCGACGATCGCGGCGTACGCCTACAAGAAGTCGATCGGCCACCCCTTCGTCTACCCGCGCAACGACCTCGGGTACGTGGAGAACTTCCTGCGGATGACCTTCTCGGTCCCGGCGCAGGAGTACGAGCTGGACCCGGTCGTGGTCGCCGCGCTCGACAAGCTGCTCATCCTGCACGCGGACCACGAGCAGAACTGTTCGACGTCCACCGTGCGTCTGGTGGGCTCCTCGCAGGCGAACATGTTCGCCTCGATCTCCGCCGGTATCTCCGCCCTGTGGGGGCCGCTGCACGGCGGCGCCAACCAGTCGGTGCTGGAGATGCTCGAGGGCATCAAGGCCAACGGTGGCGACGTCGACTCCTTCATCCGCAAGGTGAAGAACAAGGAGGACGGCGTCCGTCTGATGGGCTTCGGCCACCGCGTCTACAAGAGCTTCGACCCGCGTGCCAAGATCATCAAGGCGGCGGCGCACGATGTCCTCTCGGCGCTCGGCAAGTCCGACGAGCTGCTCGACATCGCCCTCAAACTGGAGGAGCACGCGCTCTCCGACGAGTACTTCGTCTCGCGCAACCTCTACCCCAACGTGGACTTCTACACGGGCCTGATCTACCGGGCCATGGGCTTCCCGACCGAGATGTTCACCGTGCTCTTCGCGCTCGGCCGGCTGCCCGGCTGGATCGCCCAGTGGCACGAGATGATCAAGGAGCCGGGTTCCCGCATCGGCCGCCCGCGCCAGATCTACACCGGTGAGGTCCTTCGGGACTTCGTCCCGGTCGAGGCCCGCTGACGCCCGATGCCTGACATCGCGGGCAGTCGCCCGAGGTGTCGTCCCGGGCTGTCGCCCCCTGGGTACAGCGAGAACCCAGGTGACGGCGAGGGCCCCGGTACAGCGAGAAGCGCCCCGCTTCCGATCCCCCCACGGGTCGGCGAGCGGGGCGCTTCCCATATCCCCGGTGCGGATTCCCCCCACGGGATCCGGCCCGGGCGTCTGCTGGTGTCCAGCAGAAGCTCTTCGCGCGGTCTGCCGGGGTACGTATCTACGGGAGGGCCGCTCAAAGCTCCCCGGTCGTACGTGCCCCGGCCAACGCTTGCCTGGGACGTCCCCCAAGACATCCCATGAACGTCCCCCAAGACGTTCTGGCATCGCCCACTTAGACTCGCGAAGAGCCCGAATGGTTACCCTCAAATATCTGTGATCTGGATCTCTTTGTGAAGGTCCTGTGTATCACGTGAAGGATCGCAGACGCAGGCTGTTGCTGACCACGAAAACGGACGAGAAAGCCATGGCAATTCCCGCGATCATGGGATTGAGCAGTCCGGCGGCGGCCAGCGGCAGCGCCGCGACGTTGTAGCCGAAGGCCCAGAAGAGGTTGCCCTTGATCGTGGCGAGGGTCCGCCGCGAGAGCCGGATGGCGTCGGCGGCGACCCGCAGATCGCCCCGTACGAGCGTGAGGTCGCCGGCCTCGATCGCGGCGTCGGTGCCTGTGCCCATGGCCAGTCCCAGATCGGCGGTGGCCAGCGCGGCGGCGTCGTTCACGCCGTCGCCGACCATCGCGACCGTACGGCCCTCTGCCTGAAGACGCTGGACCACGGCCACCTTGTCCTGCGGCAGCACCTCGGCGCACACCTCGTGGATGCCGACCTCGGCCGCAACCGCCTCGGCGACCGCGCGGTCGTCGCCCGTCAGCAGCACGGGCCTCAGCCCCAGCGCCCGCAGCCGGACGACCGCCTCGGCGCTGGTGCTCCTGACCGCGTCGGCCACGGTCAGTACGCCGCGGGCCTTGCCGTCCCAGGCCACGGCGACGGCGGTGCGTCCGGTGATCCCGTCGAGCTCGCCAGGCGGTTCCACTCCGGCGTCGATGAGCAGGCGGGCTCGGCCGACGAGTACGGTGTGGCCCTCCACGGTGCCGCGCACGCCGAGGCCGGGGACGTTCTCGAAGGCCTCGGGGACGGGCAGCGGGCCGACGCGTATCGCCGCGCCGTCCGCGACCGCGCGGGCGACGGGATGCTCCGAGGCGTGCTCCAGGGCGCCCGCGAGCCGCAGCAGCTCCTCCTCGGTGGTGGAGCCACTGACGTACACGTCCTGCAAGTGCATTCGGCCGGTGGTGACCGTTCCGGTCTTGTCCAGGACGACGGTGTCCACCGCGCGGGTCGACTCCAGGACCTCCGGTCCCTTGATCAGAATGCCGAGCTGTGCGCCGCGGCCCGTACCAACCATGAGGGCCGTGGGGGTGGCCAGGCCCAGCGCACAGGGACAGGCGATGATCAGCACCGCGACGGCGGCCGTGAAGGCTGCGGTCGTATCGTCGGTGATCAGCAGCCAGGCGACCAGGGTGCCGAGCGCGATCAGCAGGACCACGGGGACGAAGACGGCCGATATGCGGTCGGCGAGCCGCTGCACCCGGGCCTTGCCGTTCTGGGCGTCCTCGACCATCCGGGCCATCCGGGCCAGCTGTGTGTCCGCCCCGACGCGCTTCGCCTCGACGACGATCCGGCCTGCGGTATTGACGGTCGCGCCGGTCACGGCGTCGCCGACGCTGACGTCTGCTGGTACGGATTCGCCTGTCAGCATCGAGGCGTCGACGGCCGAGGTGCCCTCGACGACGGTGCCGTCGGTGGCGATCTTCTCCCCCGGGCGCACGACGAAGAGGTCGCCGACGGCGAGCCGGGCGGCCGGGATGCGTACCTCTGCGCCGTCCTTGAGGACGGCCACGTCCTTGGCGCCCAGCTCCAGCATTGCGCGCAGGGCGGCACCGGCCTTCCGCTTGGCACGCGCCTCCAGATACCGGCCGAGGAGGATGAAGGTGATGACGCCCGCGGCGACTTCGAGGTAGATGGCCGACGCTCCGCCGGCGCGGCCGGCTGTCGTGTCCACGGTGAGGTCGAAACCGTGGCGCATGCCTGCCATGCCCGCATGGCCGAAGAAGAGCGCCCAGAGGGACCAGCCGAAGGCGGCGAGAGTGCCGAGGGAGACGAGGGTGTCCATGGTGGCTGCGCCATGCCGGAGGTTGGTCCACGCGGCGCGGTGGAACGGCAGCCCGCCCCAGACGACGACGGGAGCGGCCAGGGCCAGGGAGAGCCACTGCCAGTTGTCGAACTGGAGGGCGGGCACCATGGCGAGCAGCACAACGGGCGCGGCGAGCAGGGCGGACACGCGCAGCCGCTGCCCCAGCGCGGTGACGGGATCCCCGTTGCGGGCTGCGGGGCGGGTGTCGCTCGCGGTCTCTGGATGAGCCCTGGGCTGGGTTTCCGCCGCGGTTTCGAGGCGAGCCCTGGGCAGCTGGGTTTCGGTGGCGGTTTCGAGGCGAGTTCGGGGCCGGGTTCGGGTCGCGGTCTCTTCTCCGGGCCCAGGCTGCCCGGGCTCGGTCCTGTCCGGCAGCTGGGCGACCGGATTTCCGCCTGCCGTGTCCGGGTCCGGGGCCGTACACGCCGTGGCCCGAGCGCCGGGTATCGCGGTTGGTGGCAGGAGCGGTGTGGCCGAGTAGCCCGTCTTCTCGACCACGGCGACGAGATCCACGACGTCTGTGGCGTCGCCGTAGGTGACGCGGGCCTTCTCGGTGGCGTAGTTCACCGTAGCGGTGACGCCGTCCATGCGGTTGAGCTTCTTCTCCACACGGGCCGCGCACGACGCGCAGGTCATTCCGCCGATCAGGAGCTCGATCCGCGAGCCACCCGCGTCCGGGATCTCGTTTGTGCTGCTGGTCATCTGTGCTGGGTTCCAAGGCCGGGGCCGGGCCGTCCGCCGCAGCTGAGGCCCGGCCGGAAACGGGGTGTCAGGCCTGGCCGACGAGCTCGTAACCGGCCTCGTCGACCGCCGCGCGCACCGCGGACTCGTTCAGTGGCGCGTCGGAGATCACGGTGACCTGTCCGGTGGCGGCGACGGCCTTGACCGAGGTGACGCCCGCGATCTCGGAGATCTCGGCGGTCACTGCCCCCTCGCAGTGACCGCACGTCATGCCCTTCACCTCGTACACCGCGGTGACGCCGCCCAGCTGGACGTCTGCCACGCCGCCGCCGTGGCACGAACCGGAAGGCGAGCAGCAGGAGCCGGTGGCCTCGGGAGTCTCGGTCTTCGTCTCGACGGTCATGGCGTTCTCCTGTTCGAGGGCGTGTCGCTTTGCGATCACTTCGTGCAACGAAGTCATGGTGCATCAAGAGAGGACCCTGGGAATGACGGGACTCCCTGACAGTCGCCACACTATACCCCTAGGGGGTATAAAGCGAGCTTGCCCCGGTATCGGTGTGTCCCGGCGTCGCCTGGTCGAACAGTGGTGAGAGGTAGCGGCGCAGCACCGTCTTCAGCTCCGCTTTGTACGCCTCCCGTTCGTCCCCCTCGTGGGC
This sequence comes from Streptomyces sp. NPDC054841, assembly GCF_053611045.1. Taxonomy (NCBI): domain Bacteria; kingdom Bacillati; phylum Actinomycetota; class Actinomycetes; order Kitasatosporales; family Streptomycetaceae; genus Streptomyces; species Streptomyces sp. NPDC054841. The sequence goes on from NZ_JBSGZO010000010.1 coordinate 25,460, forward strand.
GAGGATCAGGTCCAGGCCCGCCTTGACGACGGAGAACACCATGCTCGCCGTGCGGTGGAGCTCGGCGGGGTCGGCGTCGGGGAGGAAGCCGCCGAGGATTTCCTCGACGCGCGTGAGCAGCGCGGAGTGCACGGCGTCGTGTTCCTCGGTGATCCGGCCGGGGATCTCGGAGCCGTGCATGAGGACGGCGAAGGCCGGGTTCTCGCAGTTGAACTCGATCAGTGGATCGAGGGCGGAGTCCAGCAGTTCGTCGAGGGGGAGAGTGGGGTCGAGCGCGTCGAATGCCGCACCGTGGGACTCGCGCCAGCGCTGCATCAGCCGGTCGCCCAGTTCGACGGCGATGGCCTCCTTGTTCGGGAAGAACTGGTACAGCGTGCCGGGTGAGACGCCTGCCTCGCGGGCGATCGCGTTGGTACTGGCCGCGGTGTAGCCGCAGCGGCAGAAGATGCCCGCCGCAGCCTCCAGGAGCTGGGCGATGCGGCGCTCGCCGCGGGCCTGGCGGCGGCGTGGCTGTGTGGCCTTGGGCTCCGCGGGCTTGGTCTGCGTGGGCTTGGTCTGCGCGGGCTTGGTCTGCGCGGGCTTGGTCTGCGCGGGCTTGGTCTGGGCCTCGGCGTCGGGTGCCTGTGGCATGTGAATCACCAATCCCCAGCTTCTCAGGTTCGGTTGACAAACGCGAGTGGTCGCTCGCATTCTTGAGAAACGCGAGCGATGACTCGTGTTTGCCAGTCTATGGCAATGGACGATCCGTGCTGCCTGCTGCGCGGCACCGGTCTCGGTGAAGGGGACACCGCACGATGTCCGAAGTCAACGCTGAGCCGCGCCTTGGCGGCTGGACCAGGGCCGTCACCGCGCGACCACGGTTGTCGCTGCTGCTCGCCCTGATCATCACGGCACTCGCCGTGTTCGCGGGCAGCGGAGTGGGCGACCGCATGGGCAGCGGTGGCTGGGAGGACCCCGACGCCCAGTCGACGTACGCCAAGAACGCGCTCGACCGCGAGTTCCCGGCCGCGCGGCCCAATCTGCTGCTGCTCGTCGGCAGCGGGCCGGCGGGCGTGGACGATCCGGCGGTCGCCGCCGAGGCCGCCCGGCTGACCGAGCGGCTGGCAGGTGAGAAGGGCGTCACGGGCGTCGGCTCCTACTGGCAGAGCAAGTCGCCCGCGCTGCGCGCCGAGGACGGCCGCGAGGCTCTGATCGCCGCTCGGATAGAAGGGGACGAGAAGGCGGCCGGCGAGGTGCTGGAGCGCATCGCCCCCGAGTACCGGGGGACACACGGTCCTGTGAAGGTCTCCGTGGGCGGGCCCGTCGCCGTCATGCACGACATGCAGACGATCATCCAGGAGGACCTGCTGCGGGCCGAGATGATCGCCCTGCCGGTGACCCTGGTGCTGCTGGTGATGGTCTTCGGCAGCGCGGTCGCGGCCCTGCTGCCGCTGGGCATCGGCATCGTCGCCATCCTCGGCACGAACGCGGTCCTGCGCGGACTCACCGAATTCACCGATGTCTCGGTCTTCGCGCAGAACCTCACGACAGCTCTCGGTCTCGGACTCGCCATCGACTACGCCCTGTTCATCGTGCGCAGATACCGGGAGGAACTGGCAGCGGGTGCGCAGACCCGCGAGGCGGTCGGGGTCACCCTTCGCACGGCAGGGCGGACGGTGCTGTTCTCGTCCCTCACGGTGGCCGTTTCGCTGGCCGCGATGCTGGTCTTCCCCCAGTACTTCCTGCGGTCGTTCGCCTACGCCGGGATAGCGGTGGTGCTGCTGGCCGCCGCGGCCGCTCTTGTTCTGCTCCCCGCCGCGCTGATGCTGCTGGGGGACCGGGTGAACGCGCTGGATCTGCGCCGCCTGCTGCGCCGGGGGCGCAGCAGGAAGGCTGCCGCCTCGGACGGCACTGAAGGCGCGCGCTGGGGCAGGGCGGTGGCGTGGGTGATGCGGCGGGCGCCGGTCTTCGCCGCGGCCACCACCGCCGGGCTGGTGCTGCTCGGACTGCCCTTCCTCGACGTGAAGTTCGGGCGCGCCGACGACCGCCAGTTGCCGGCGACCGCCGAGGCGCATGTCGTGCAGCAGCACATCCGGGACGGATTCCCCGGCAGCCCCGGCGGCGGCCTCGATGTCTTCGCCGAGGGGGTGGCCACCCCCGCGCAGTACGCCGAGTACCGGGAGCGCGTCTCGGCACTCCCGGGCGTACTGCGGGTGGACGGGCCGCTCGTCTCCGGCACGCACGCGACCTTCATGGTGCTTCCCGACGGCGAGGCCGTGGGCGAGGAGTCCCAGCGGCTCGTGCGGGAGCTCCGCGCGGAGCCTGCCCCGTTCGCGACGTCGGTCACCGGCGCGGCCGCGATGCTGGTCGACTCCAAGGACGCGATCGGTGACCGACTGCCCTGGGCGGCGGGCATCATCGCCGTCGTCACGCTGCTGTTGGTCTTCCTGCTCACCGGCAGTGTGATGATCCCGCTCCAGGCCGTCGTTCTGAACGGTCTCAGCCTCACCGCGATGTTCGGGGCCGTGGTCTGGGTCTTCCAGGAAGGCCATCTCTCCGGACTTCTCGCCTTCACGTCCACCGGCGACATCGAGACGACGCTTCCGGTCCTGATGTTCTGTGTCGCCTTCGGCCTCTCCATGGACTACGGAGTGTTCCTCCTCTCCCGGATCAAGGAGGAGTACGACCGCACCGGCGACCATGAGCATGCGGTGGCCTACGGACTGCGCCGCACGGGCGGGCTGATCACTGCCGCGGCCGTGATCCTCGCTGTCGTGATGGTCGCGATCGGCACCTCGCGGGTGGCCAACGCGAAGATGCTCGGTCTCGGGATCGCCCTCGCCGTCCTCATGGATGCGATGGTGGTGCGCAGCCTTCTGGTTCCGTCGGTGATGAAGCTGACGGGGCGGGCTACCTGGTGGGCGCCGGCTCCGCTGCGCGCCTTCCACGCGAGGTTCGGCCTCAGCGAGGGCGAGATATCCGGGCCCGCCCCGGCGGAGCAGGGCGTCGAGCAGCGGGACGAGGCCGCGCGGAGCATTCCGGGGCCGGACGACCGGGACCGCGACAAGGCCGCTGTGGGCGGTTAGGTTCGAACCGATTCGAGCGAAGCCAGGGAGAGGCGTGGCCGATGAGGGCTGTGGTGTTCGAGCAGTACGGGCAGGACGCCGGCGTGCGCGAGGTGCCGGACCCGGTGCCGTCGGAGCACGGCGTGGTCGTGCGCGTCGAGGCCACCGGGTTGTGCCGCAGCGACTGGCACGGCTGGATGGGTCATGACCCGGACATCACCCTCCCTCATGTCCCCGGGCATGAGCTGGCCGGAGTGGTCGAGGCGGTGGGCCCGGGGGTCGCCAACTGGCAACCCGGGGACCGGGTCACCGTGCCGTTCGTCTGCGCCTGCGGCCGCTGTGCCTCCTGCGCTGCAGGCGACCAGCAGGTCTGCGAGCGCCAGACCCAGCCCGGGTTCACGCACTGGGGCTCTTTCGCCGAGTTCGTGGCGCTGGAGCATGCGGACGTCAATCTGGTGGGTGTGCCCGAGGAACTGTCGTTCGCGACGGCAGCGGGGCTCGGCTGCCGGTTCGCGACCGCATTCCGGGCCGTGGTCTCCCAGGGACGGGTGGCGCCGGGCGAGTGGGTGGCCGTACACGGCTGCGGTGGAGTCGGACTGTCCGCGGTGATGATCGCGGCGGCGTGCGGGGCGCGGGTCGTCGCGGTGGACGTCTCACCGCGCGCCCTGGAACTGGCACGGAAGTTCGGCGCGGCGGAATGCGTGGACGCCACGGCGCTCACGGGTACGGGCGGCACTGCCGAGGCGGTGCGCGAGCTGACCGGTGGCGGTGCCCATCTCTCGCTCGACGCGCTCGGCTCGCCCATCACCTGCGCGGCCTCCGTGCAGAGCCTGCGCCGCCGCGGACGGCATGTGCAGGTGGGCCTGCTGCCCTCGGCGGCCGGTGACCCTGTCGTGCCCATGAGCCGGGTCATCGGTGAGGAGCTGGAGATCATCGGCAGCCACGGGATGGCGGCCCACGCCTATGGACCGATGCTGGAGATGGTTCGCTCCGGGGCGCTCCGGCCGGACCTCCTGGTGACCTCGGTGATCTCCCTGGACGCCGCTCCCGCCGCGCTGTCGGCCATGGGGAGGACCCCGGGGGCGGGCGTGACGATCATCGAGCCCGCCCGCGGCTAGGGCCTGATCCGCCGGACAGGCCCTGAACGCCTCCGGGTTTCACAGGCGGGGGTGGCCACGGTGGACTGTCCATTCACGAGCCAGGACCGACATGACCGTGGCGTCGATCCACCCGTCTCCGTGGCGCAGGGCCTCGCGCTCGGTGCCCTCGGCGACGAAGCCCGCCTTCTCGTAGGCTCGCCGGGCCCGGGGATTGAAGTCGAAGACGCCCAAGGAGATCCGGTTCAGGCCGAGTTGCCCGAAGCCATAGCCGATGATCAGCCGGATGGCCTCGGTGCCGAGACCGCGGTCTCGGCCGCTGGGGCCGATCAGGGTACGGAAGGAGCAACTGCGGTTCCGCTCGTCCCACTCGTTGAGGACAACCTCGCCGACGAGTTCACCGGTGGCTCGGTCGACGACAGCGAGGTCGAGGCGGTCGGTCTGGTCGCTGCGGGTCGCGTACCAGGAACGCAGACGCGCCTCGGGGAGAGGGGGATCGCCGGCGCTGCCGGTGAAGAGGAGCACCTCCGGATCGCTGAGGATCACGGCCATGGTCGGAGCGTCCGCCTCGGTGAAGGGGCGTAGGACCACCCTCTCTCCGGTGAGGGTGGGCTTGACGGAGAAGTCCGTGGTCGGTTGTTCGGTCGCCGGGGAATTCGTCACCGGGGAATTCTTGAGAACGCGGTGTGCGGGGGCAAGCCGATTTCGGGGCGGGCCCCGCACCGGCCGGATGCGGGGCCCGTCGGCCTCACTCCCTGCGGCTCCTGTTGCCGGGGCGGTTGGCCACCCAGATACGGATGGTGTCCGCGTACCAGTAAGGCTTGCCGGCCTCCACATGGTCCGGCGGAGGAAGGAGGCCGTGTTTGCGATACGAACGCACCGTGTCCGGCTGCACCTTGATGTGCGCGGCGATCTCCTTGTAGGACCAGAGCTTTCTGTCGGTCATCTTTGGCACCTCCCTGCGCGCGCCACAGCGGCGGCAGGGGAGCCGTCGGGGGAGCTGCGGCGCGGACGCTGGCGATCACTGAGCCCGTGCCCGTTGAACGACACAGAGTGACCTGAGGGGAGGGGGTGTCGGGGAGCTGTGACGGAAGGCCCGCGTAACGGAGACATATGTGACGAGGAGGTGACTTCTGTGACGTAAGCGAGTCACGCCATTGGTTGTGCAGAGCCGGCCGAGGCTCTGACCGGACAGGCTTGGCCTCACGCCCCGCAGGAGCGGAGGAAGCGGCGGGTGCGTTCGGCGATCGGGAAGGGCTTGTCCGGAGGACAGGGGTACATGTCCTGCTCGACGATGGCGAACAGTTCGGCATCGAGCCGCTGGGCCGCGGCGAGCACCGGCTCCAGAGCGGGCACGCCTGCGGGCGGCTCGCACATGACGCCACGCGCCACGGCCGGGCCGAACGGCACTTCGTCCGCGACCACTTCGGCGAGGATCTCCGGGTCCACCTGCTTGAGGTGGAGGTAGCCGATCCGCTCACCGTAGGTCTCGATGAGCTTGACGCTGTCGCCGCCGCAGTAGGCGTAGTGCCCGGTGTCCAGGCAGAGCGAGACCAGGTCCGGGTCGGTCGCGTCGAGGAAACGGCTCACGTTCTCCTCGCTGTCGATATGGGTGTCCGCGTGCGGGTGGACGACGATTCGCAGCCCGAAGCGGTCGCCGACCTCCTTGCCGAGTCGTTCGGTCTGGGTGGCGAGGTCTCGCCACTGGGCCGCGGTGAGCGTGCGGTCCTCCAGCACCTGGCCGGTCTTGTCGTCGCGCCAGAAGGAGGGGATGACGACGAGATGGTCGGCGCCCATCGCGCGGGTGAGGGCGGCGATGTCGGCGACATGGGCCCAGGTCGTGTCCCAGACGGCCGGCCCGTGGTGCAGCCCGGTGAAGACGGTTCCGGCGGAGACCTTCAGCCCGCGCGCCGCGGTCTCCTCGGTGAGCACCGCGGGGTCGGTCGGGAGGTAGCCGTACGGGCCGAGTTCGATCCACTCGTACCCCGCCTGCGCGACTTCGTCGAGGAAACGCCGCCAGGGGACCTGTTGCGGGTCGTCGGGGAACCAAACGCCCCAGGAGTCCGGGGCCGACCCGATCCGGATGCGGTTGAGCGAGGGTGCGGAGGAGGTCATGGCGGTCAGCTTTCCGGCCGCCCGAGAAAGGTGTCAAGCTTTCGTCCGAATGTAAGGACAAAATGTTGACAGCGTTCAGGAGAGCGGGCTAGACCAGGGGACAGCCGGGCGTGGAACCGAAGGGACACGTATGCCTCAGCCGTACGACGTGATCACGATGGGCCGGATCGGAGTTGACCTATACCCCCTGCAGACCGGGGTTCCGCTGGCGCGCGTCGAGACCTTCGGGAAGTTCCTCGGCGGCTCCGCCACGAACGTGGCGGTGGCGGCGGCCCGGCTCGGTCGCCGCTCCGCGGTCATCACCCGCACGGGTCAGGACGCCTTCGGGGAGTATCTCCACGAGGCGCTGCGGGAGTTCGGGGTCGACGACCGCTGGGTGACGGCGGTGCCGGGACTGCCCACGCCGGTCACGTTCTGCGAGATCTTCCCGCCGGACGACTTCCCGCTGTACTTCTACCGCCGGCCCAAGGCGCCCGATCTCGAACTGCACGCGGACGATCTCGACTTGGCGGCCATCGGTTCGGCGCGGGTCTTCTGGATGACCGGCACGGGCCTGTGCGCGGAGCCGAGCAGGACCGCGACCCTCGCGGCTCTGGAACACCGGGCGAAGTCCGGTACGACGGTCTTCGACCTCGACTGGCGCCCGATGTTCTGGGAGAGCACGGACCGGGCGGCTCCGGACGAAGCGAGGCCGTACTACGTACAGGCCCTCGCTCACGCCACCGTTGCCGTCGGCAATCTCGACGAGTGCGAGATCGCGACCGGCGAGCGCGAACCGTATGCCGCGGCCCGCGCGCTGCTCGGTGCCGGGGTCGAGCTGGCCGTGGTCAAACAGGGACCCAAGGGCGTGCTGGCCGTCCACCGGGACGGCACCACCGCCGAGGTCCCGCCGGTGGAGGTTGAAGTGGTCAACGGACTCGGCGCGGGTGACGCGTTCGGCGGAGCCATGGTGCACGGGCTGCTGGCCGGCTGGGAGCTGGAGCGGGTGATGCGGTTCGCGAACGCCGCGGGAGCGATCGTCGCCTCCCGCCTCGCCTGCTCCTCGGCCATGCCCTACACCACTGAAGTCGACGCTCTCCTCGAGGGCCACCCACCGGGCCCCGCTTCCGGCATCGCACCCGGCCCGGACCCGGACCCGGATCGGGACCCGGACCCGGACCCGAACCCGCTTCCCGGCCCCGGTGCCGCACCCGGGGCAGCGTCGTGACCCGCGTCGACGTCGCCGGCCTCGTCAGGATCAGGGCGCACCACCCCGAGGCCGTCGCCGAGGCCGCCGCCCGCCGGCGGAGGCGCCCACTCGTCGGGAGCAGCGGCCGGCTGATGATCGTCGCAGCCGACCATCCCGCCCGCGGCGCCCTCGCCGTCGGCGATCAGCGGCTGGCCATGGCCAACCGCACAGGCCTGCTGGAGCGGCTCTGCACCGCCCTGGAGCGCCCCGGCGTCGACGGGGTCCTCGCCACCGCCGACATCCTGGAGGACCTCCTTCTTCTCGGCGCCCTCGAGGACAAGGTCGTCATGGGCTCGATGAACCGTGGCGGGCTCGCGGGCGCCGCCTTCGAACTGGACGACCGCTTCACCGGACACCGCGCGGAGGACCTGGCCCGGCTCGGCTTCGACGCCGGCAAACTGCTGCTCCGTATCGACTACGACGACCCGGGCTCCCTCGAGACGCTGCATTCCACGGCCCGCGCAATCGACGAAATGGCCGCGTACCGGCTGCCGGTCTTCGTCGAGCCGTTCATCTGCCGCCGCGTCGACGGTCACCTGCACAACGACCTGTCCGCCGAGGCCGTCACCCGCTCCATCGCCATCGCCTCCGGCCTCGCGGGCACGTCGGCGTACACATGGCTGAAGGTCCCGGTCACCGAGAACCCGGACGACATGGCACGCGTGATGGAGACCTCGACGCTGCCGGCCGTGCTGCTCGGAGGCGAAGTGGGCGGTTCCGCCGGTGGGCAGGAGCGGGCGTACGAGAAATGGCGCGGAGCCCTGCAACTGCCCACGGTCCAGGGGCTGGTGGTGGGACGCTCACTGCTCTATCCGGTCGACGGCGATGTGGCGGGGGCCGTCGATACGGCCGTAGGACTGCTCTAGGGGGTACGGAGAACTCATGGACGACCACATGCATGTACGGGCAGGCACTGCGGCCGAGGGGCCGTACGCGCTGGACATCGACCCCAAGACGGCCGGATGGGGCTACTCCGCGCTGCGGATCCTGGAGCTGCCCCCGGGCGGTTCGCATCTGCTGGGCACCGGGGACAGCGAGTGGATCGTGCTTCCGCTGAGCGGCGGATGTTCGGTGCAGACGGACGGCACGACCATGGAACTGCAGGGCAGGCAGAGCGTGTTCGCCGGAGTCACCGACTTCGCGTACGTGCCGCGCGACGCCCATGCACAGATCGCCTCCGGCGCGGGAGGCCGTTTCGCCCTGGCAGGAGCGAAATGCGAGCGACGACTCCCCGCTCGCTACGGCCCCGCGCCGGAGGTCCCCGTCGAAGACCGCGGCACCGGCAGTTGCGCGCGCAGGGTGCACAACTTCGCCGCCGCCGACTCCTTCGACTGTGACCGCCTCATCGCCGTCGAGGTGCTCACCCCCGGCGGCAACTGGTCGTCGTATCCGCCGCACAAGCACGATGAGCACCGGCCCGGCGAAGAGACCAGACTGGAAGAGATCTACTACTTCGAGATCGAGGGCGAGCACGGCTTCGGCTACCAGCGGGTGTCCCCGTCCCGCCCCGGCGGCACCGACCTGCTCGCCGAGGTCCGCAGCGGCGACGCCGTTCTCGTCCCCGACGGCTGGCACGGCCCGTCCATCGCCGCCCCGGGCCACGACATGTACTACCTGAACGTCATGGCGGGCCCGGGCCCCGAGCGGGAATGGCGGATCTGCTTCCACCCCGATCACACGGAGGGCTACCGATGAGCACGGGACCCAGCACGCGCCGCCCCGGCACCCGCCGACTCACGACCGCCCAGGCCCTCGTCGCCTTCCTCACCCGTCAGTACTCCGAGCGCGACGGCCACCGCCAGCGGCTGATCGGCGCCACATGGGGCATCTTCGGCCACGGCAACGTCGCGGGAATCGGCCAGGCCCTCCTCGAAACCGGCGAGTCCGGCGACGGCATGCCGTACTTCCAGGGCCGCAACGAACAGGCCATGGTGCACGCGGCCGTCGGCTACGCCCGCCAGTGCGGCCGGCTCTCCACCCACGCCGTCACCACCTCCATCGGCCCCGGCGCCACGAACCTCGTCACCGGCGCGGCCCTCGCCACGATCAACCGGCTCCCCGTGCTGCTCCTGCCCGGCGACGTCTTCGCGAGCCGTCCCGCCGACCCGGTCCTCCAGCAGCTGGAAGTGCCCTACGCGGGGGACGTCTCCGTCAACGACTGCCTGCGTCCCGTGTCGAAGTACTTCGACCGGATCACCCGCCCCGAGGCACTGATCCCGGCCGCCCTCGCCGCGATGCGGGTCCTCACCGACCCCGCCGAGACCGGCGCGGTCACGCTCGCGCTGCCGCAGGACGTGCAGGCCGAGGCATACGACTGGCCGGAGGAGTTCTTCGCCGAGCGCGTCTGGCACGTACGCCGCCCGATGCCGGACCCGGACGAACTGGCGGCGGCGGCCGCGGCGGTACGGTCGGCCCGCCGACCCCTGATCATCGCGGGCGGCGGCGTGCACCACAGCCGCGCGGAGATCGCGCTCAAGACGCTGGCCGAGGCGACCGGCATCCCCGTGGCCTCGACCCAGGCGGGCAAGGGGTCACTGTGCCACGACCATCCACAGGACGTCGGCGGCATCGGCCACACCGGCACCGCGACCGCCGACGAGCTGGCGCGAGCCGCGGATCTGATCATCGGCGTCGGCACCCGCTACTCCGACTTCACCACCGCCTCCGGCACCCTCTTCACACACCCCGACGTCCGCTTCCTCAACCTCAACATCACCGGCTTCGACGCCCACAAGCTCTCCGCCCTCCCGCTCGTCGCGGACGCCCGGGCGGGCCTGCACGGTCTCATCGCGTCCCTCCACGGCCACCACGTGGAGCACACCTACGAGACGGAGTACACCGACGACAAGGAGCGCTGGGAGCACCGCGTCGACGCCGCGTACGAGACGCGCGACGAGGACGTACGCCCCACTCAGCCGCAGGTCCTCGGCCTACTCGACGCTCTGATCACCGAGGACGACATCGTGATCAACGCCGCGGGGTCCCTCCCGGGCGATCTCCACAAGCTGTGGCGGACCCGCTCGCGCGACCAGTACCACGTCGAGTACGGCTACTCCTGCATGGGCTACGAGATCCCCGCCGCGATCGGCGTCGCGATGGCAGCGCCCGGCCGGCCCGTGTGGGCCCTCGTCGGTGACGGTACGTATCTGATGAATCCCACCGAAATCGTCACCGCGGTCCAGGAGAACATTCCCATCAAGGTGGTGATCCTCCAGAACCATGGGTACGCGTCGATCGGCGGGCTGTCCGAGTCGGTCGGCTCCGAGCGGTTCGGCACCGCATACCGCTACCGGGAGCCCGACCGTACGTACACAGGGCCCCCGCTCCCGGTCGACCTCGCGGCCAACGCAGCGTCCCTGGGGATGCGGGTGATCCGGGCCAAGACCGTGCGTGACCTGCGCGAAGCCCTCGCGGAGGCCCGTGCGGAGGACCGCCCCACATGTGTCTACGCCGAGACCGAAACGGCAGACACTGTGTCGGGCGCGCCCCCGGCCCAGGCGTGGTGGGATGTTCCCGTGGCCGAGACCGCGACCCGCCCGTCGGCGGTCAAGGCACGGGAGGAGTACGACCGGCAAGTCGCAGCCCGACGCCGCCATCTCTGAAGGATCTGAAGGAGCTTTTCGTCATGACGAAGACCGTCAACCACTGGATCGGTGGCAAGACCGTCGAGGGCGCGTCCGGCAACTGGGGCCCGGTCACCGACCCGGCGACCGGAGCCGTGACCACGCAGGTCGCACTCGCGTCCGTCGAGGAGGTCGACGCGGCGGTCGCCGCCGCGAAGGCCGCGTACGCCACCTGGGGCACGTCTTCCCTGGCCCAGCGCACCACGATCCTCTTCCGCTTCCGCGCGCTGCTGGACGCCAACCGCGACGCGATCGCCGAGCTGATCACCGCCGAGCACGGCAAGGTCCACTCGGACGCGCTGGGCGAGGTCGCCCGCGGACTGGAGATCGTGGACCTGGCCTGCGGCATCACCACCCAGCTCAAGGGCGAGCTGTCCACCCAGGTGTCGAACCGGGTGGACGTCGCGGCCATCCGCCAGCCGGTCGGCGTCGTCGCCGGCATCACGCCGTTCAACTTCCCGGCGATGGTGCCGATGTGGATGTTCCCGCTCGCCATCGCCTGCGGAAACACCTTCATCCTCAAGCCGAGCGAGAAGGACCCGTCCGCGTCGCTGAAGATCGCCGAGCTGCTGGCCGAGGCGGGCCTTCCGGACGGCGTGTTCAATGTCGTCCACGGCGACAAGGTCGCGGTCGACCGTCTCCTGGAGCACCCCGACGTCTCGGCGGTCTCCTTCGTCGGCTCGACGCCGATCGCCAGGCACATCCACACCACCGCGTCGGCCAACGGCAAGCGCGTCCAGGCGCTCGGCGGCGCCAAGAACCACATGCTGGTCCTCCCGGACGCGGACCTGGACGCCGCGGCCGACGCCGCCGTCTCCGCCGCGTACGGCTCCGCGGGCGAGCGCTGCATGGCGATCTCCGCGGTCGTCGCGGTCGGCGCGATCGGTGACGAACTGGTCGACAAGATCCGTGAGCGCGCCGAGAAGATCAAGATCGGCCCGGGCAACGACCCCACGTCCGAGATGGGCCCGCTCATCACCAAGGCCCACCGCGACAAGGTCGCCTCGTACGTCCACGGCGCGCCGGACCAGGGCGCCGAGGTCGTCCTCGACGGCACGGGCTACACGGTGGACGGTTTCGAGGACGGCCACTGGATCGGTCTGTCGCTCCTCGACAAGGTCTCGACCGACTCCGACGCGTACCGGGACGAGATCTTCGGCCCCGTGCTGTGCGTGCTGCGCGCCAAGACGTACGAGGAGAGCATCGAGCTCATCAACGCCTCGCCGTTCGGCAACGGCACCGCGATCTTCACCCGCGACGGCGGCGCCGCCCGCCGCTTCCAGATGGAGGTCGAGGCAGGCATGGTCGGTGTGAACGTGCCGATTCCGGTGCCGGTGGGCTACCACAGTTTCGGCGGCTGGAAGGACTCGCTCTTCGGCGACCTCCACATCTACGGCAACGACGGCGTGCAGTTCTACACCCGCGGCAAGGTCGTCACCACCCGCTGGCCGGACCCCTCCGAGGCCCCGGCGGGCGTGGACCTGGGTTTCCCGCGCAACCACTGACACCCGACCGGACTCTTCCCCACGCCGCGCGGCTCGTACGGAACCCTCACCCCGTACGGGTCGCGCGGTCGTCTTCGGTGGCCGGCCGTGCCCATCAGTGGTTCGAGCCCTTGATCTGATGACGAGAGACCTGTTCCCGTGCCGTGCGCCACTGTGACCGGGTCTGCTCGACCACGTTGTCCCACTGTCGGCGGATCTCACGGTCCGAAGGGCGGTGGCCCTGACGGATCCGGCTGAGTTCGTCTCGTACTTCTCGTCCCAGTGCCGCCGATGCAACCAAGGCGAGCATCAATGCGAAGAGGGCGGAGATCATCGCGAAGACTGCACCGACCACCCCGTAGCGTGCGGCAGAGGAGTTGAAGAGACGCGGCATGTAGATGGTCGCGCCCACTGAATAGGCCGCCGTCAGAACGGCGCCGGTGACGCCGAAGGGAAGCAGGTCCACCCAGCTGATCCGCTTCGCCGACAGGATCCAGCCGCTCCAGAGGAGGAATGCAGCGGTCACCGGTATCTCACACACCAAGGCGACCAGACCCAGCGCGTCCGCGCCGAGGAGCGCGGAGAGCAACGTGGTGACCACGGCGTAGCCACCGAGAGTGAGGATCCACCACAAGCCGTTGCGCGTGTTGCGCACACTGAGGGGCTTGAGTTCCCATGTCTGTTCGAAGAGTCGCTGTGCGGCTCGCGTGAAACTCAGTACCGAGATCGTCAGAAACGCGACCCCGAGGATGCCGAAGCTCACACTGGTCCCTTCGGCAGGAGAGAACAGAGAGCTGACTGCCGTGGCGCCTGCTCCGGTGAGGTTGTAGCGCCTGATGATCCGCTCTGCGGCGTCGTAATTCTCGAAGACAGCGCCAAGGAGGATGGAGAGCGGGACCAACGCCGTCAAGGCGCTGGACGCCAGGGCCATCGAACGGTCGAAACCCACGATCTTCTGGAAACGGTTGATGACCCGCAACGCGAAGGCAGGCCGCAGCCAGAACGTCAGTGTTCTGACGAGGCGTTCTCGATTGATCCCCGTTGTCCTGCCCTCCGTGAAGATCGGGACCTTTGTGGGCGGCGCGAGCCTAACGGATGGACGCCGGACCGATGAAGGGCGACACGAGAAGCAGCACGTGGACCGCACGACTGCCCGATGCCTCACATCGTTCCCATGCCGCTCCACCCTGGGAGATTGGAGATGCCCGAGGAGCGGCCCCACCCGGGTGGGGAGGAGCTCCTCGGGCATCTCATGCACTGACCGTCAAAACGTCAAAACACAGACAGGCACTGACCAGCAGTGGCTAAAAGCCGCTATAGCGACTAATGGCGACAAATAGAGGCGACCGTCGATGTCAGAACAGCGAGTGCAGCAGCTTGTTCGGGGAGCCCGTGCGCGCGTCCACGACCTTGCCGCTTGTTGCGTTGTTCACCAGCGCGTCGCGGACCTGGGCCGGGGTGGCCGTGGGGTGGTTCGCGAGGTAGAGCGCTGCGACGCCCGCCGTGTGCGGGGTGGCCATCGACGTACCGGAGATGGTGTTGGTCGCGGCGTCGTTGTCCTTCCACGCCGACGTGATGTTCACCCCCGGCGCGAACAGGTCCAGGCAGGTGCCGTAGTTGGAGAACGACGCCCTGCGGTCCGTGTTGTCCGTCGCGCCGACCGTGATCGCCTCGGGGACGCGGGCAGGGGAGTAGTTGCACGCGTTCACGGGGATGCCGATGAGAATGCCGTTGCCCGCCGCGATCGAGTAGCTGACGCCCGACGCGATGGACTTCTTCACCGCGTTGTCCAGGGCGGCGCTGGCCCCGCCGCCCAGACTCATGTTGGCGACGGCAGGCTTGACCGCGTGCGCCGTCACCCAGTCGACACCGGCGATGACGCCCTCCGTCGTACCTGAGCCTTCGCAGTCCAGCACGCGGACCGCGACAAGCTTCACGCTCTTGGCGACACCGTAGGTCTTGCCGCCGACCGTGCCCGCGACATGCGTGCCGTGGCCCTGGCAGTCCTGGCCGTTTTGGCCGTCGCCGACGGTGTCCGTTCCGATGCTCGCGCGGACGCCGAACTCGCTGTGCGAGGTACGGATGCCGGTGTCGATGATGTACGCGTTCACATTCGACGCGGTGGTGTTGTACGTGTACGTCGTCGACAGCGGGAGGTTCCGCTGGTCGACGCGGTCGAGGCCCCAGGTGGCGTTCGACTGGGTGTCGTTGAGCCGCACAGTGGCGTTCTGCTCGACGTAGTCGACGCGCGGATCGGCGGCGAGACGAGCAGCCTTCGCCTTGGACATCGACGCGGAGAATCCCTCGAGGACGGACCGATAGGTGTGCTTGGGCGTCACACCGAGCTCGGCGGCGCGGGTGCTGCCGTCCTTGAGAACGACGATCCAGCTGTCCTGGACCGCGGTTGCAGTGGGGGCGAGACGGAGATCGCCGAGGGGCGCGCTCTGCGCGGTGGGGGTGGCGGCGAACTGGAGACCGGCTGCGAGGGCGACTGCGGGGAGCAGCGCGCCCATGCGTATGGAGCGCCGGGCAGTAAATCTCATCTCGTGCACCTGACCTTTCTTTGATCGGAACACGACAAAATCCGCATGGCTCGTGCGGATGTGCAGGACAGCGTCTCGTGCAGTGATCGAGCAGACAAGAGGTTGTTACTGATGGGTTCAAGGCAATGTCCGAGTGCCGTACCGAATTTGGCGGACATCACCGATATCAGCGGTGCAGGCCCCGGCGATTGCGCTCCAGTGGCCCGTCAGCGCGAATCGCCCGAACCGTCATCGGTCATGAATTCCCAGGTCAGCGTGGTGAATTCACCCTCGTTCACGGCATGTGCGGAGGTGTACGTCGCCAGCGCCGGTTCGTTGTCGGTGTCGACACCGACCCACATGTCGTAGCAGCCGCGCTCCCGGGCGACCGTCGCCAGTGCCTGGGTCAGCGCTCTTCCGATACCGCGCCGCCGGTACCCCTCGTCCACCGACAGCTCGTACAGACACATCTCCGCGCCCTTGTCCGGGTGGAGCATCTCGATGCCCGAGACCATCCCGGCCGGCGCACCGTCGACGTAGGCGATCAGCATCAGATGCCCGGGCGCTGCCAGGAAGCGCTCCGCCCACTCCGTGCGTGCCGGGCCGTCGTACAGATGCTCGGCGGAAAGGAGCTCGGCGACGGTCGTCGCGCGGCGGATCTCCATGGCAGCTCCTCCTCGGGCCGGTCCGGCCTTCGTGTACCGCGTCTGGTGTACGAGGACGGTACCGGGTACTACCCGAGGAGGTCGCTGAGTTCCGCCCGGCGGCAGCCGCGCTCGGCATGGGCGTCCGCTTAAGGTTTCAACCATGAAGATCCGACTTCCCCGGCGGGCGAGCGTGCCTCGGCGACGCGGGCGATGGTTCGCAGGGATCGCCGCCTTTGCCGTGCTCGCAGGCGCGGGTACATGGACAGCGGCGGCCTCGGACGACGAGCCCTCCGTGCACCGCGAGGACCAGGTGCTGCCCATGCCGGGGGCGAGGATCGACACCTCGTTCTTCACGTCTGCCGCCTCCGGCACCGGGCGGCGGCCCGCGGTGCTGCTGGGACACGGCTTCGGCGGCAGCAAGGACTCCGTACGGGAGCAGGCGGAGGCGCTGGCCCGTGACGGGTACGCCGTACTGACCTGGTCCGCGCGCGGCTTCGGCGCGTCGACCGGCGAGATCGGGCTCAACGACCCGGATCACGAGGTCAAGGACGTCTCCCGGCTCATCGACTGGCTCGCCAAGCGCCCGGAGGTCCGCCTGGACGCGACGGGCGACCCCCGCGTCGGGGCGACGGGTGCCTCGTACGGCGGGGCGGTCTCGCTCCTCGCGGCGGGGTACGACCGGCGCGTCGATGCGATCGCTCCCGAAATCACGTACTGGAACCTCGCGGACGCGCTGTTCCCGGACGAGGTCTTCAAGAAACTCTGGGCCGGCATCTTCTTCACCACCGGCTCCGTGGGCACATCCGGACCCGCACCGGACGCGGAGGCTCCGGCGGGGACGGACACACCCGCCGGGACCGAACAGGGCGCGGCCGGGCGCGACGACAACGGCCCGGCTGCCATTGGCGGCTCTGCCGCACCCCCATGCGGGCGTTTCCAGCCCACCCTCTGTGCGATGTACGAACGTGTCGCCGCCGCAGGCCGACCCGATGCCGAAGCCCGCGCGCTGCTGGAGGCGCGCAGCCCGTCCGCTGTAGCCGACCGCATCAAGGTGCCCGCGCTCATCGTGCAGGGCCAGTCCGACTCGCTCTTCCCGCTCTCGCACGCCGACGCGATGGCCAAGGCGATCAAGGGGAACGGTGCGCCTGTCGCCGTCGACTGGATCGCGGGCGGACACGACGGCGGGGACCTGGAGACCGACAGGATCCAGGGGCGGGTCTCCGCGTGGTTCGACCGGTATCTGAACGGGAACGAGGCCGCGGACACCGGCCCGGTGTTCCGCGTCAGCAGGACCGGAGGAGTTGACTCCACCGACGGGCAGGCGACCCTGCGCGGCGCCACCGCCGCGAGTTACCCGGGCCTGCGCGCCGACGGACAGACCTTCGAACTCGACGGTCGCGCGCAGACCTTCCGCAATCCGGCAGGGGCGAACCCGCCCGCCATCTCCGCGGTGCCGGGCGTCGGCGGGGGGCTGTCGCAACTGTCCTCACTCGGCGTCGGGCTCTCCCTCGACTTCCCCGGGCAGTACGCCCGCTTCGACTCCCAGCCACTGGACCGGCGTACCCGGATCACCGGCTCGCCCACCGTCCGGGCCACGGTGACGTCCGACAACGGCGAAGCGGTCCTCTTCGGCAAGGTGTACGACGTCGGCCCCGACGGCCGTCAGCAGGTGCTGCCCGCGCAGCTCGTCTCCCCGGTCCGGGTCCAGGGCGCCGAGCCGGGCCGCACCGTCGAGCTGACGCTGCCTGCCGTGGACCACGAGGTCGAGGCCGGCCACCGGCTCCGCCTCGTCCTCGCCGCCACCGACCTCGGCTACGCGTCACCGGCCGCGCCGGCCACTTACACCGTGGCCCTCGCAGGGAAGCTGACGGTGCCCACCGCGCCCGGCGTCACGACCCAGGCCGCCGGGATGCCCTGGTGGGTGTGGGGCCTGCCCGCCGCGGGCGCGGCAGTCGCCGCCGTGCTGCTGCTCACCGCCCGCCGCCGCACCACGGCCCCCGCGCCCGACCCTGAACTTGCCGACGTACCCCTGCAGATCGACGGACTGACCAAGCGCTATGCCAAGTCCGCCGACCGGTACGCCGTGAGGGACCTCTCCTTCCGTGTCGAGAAGGGCCAGGTGCTCGGACTCCTCGGCCCGAACGGCGCCGGCAAGACCACCACTCTGCGCATGCTGATGGGGCTGATCGCTCCCGACGACGGCGAGATCCGCGTCTTCGGACACGCCATCAGGCCCGGTGCGCCCGTGCTTTCCCGGGTCGGCGCATTCGTCGAAGGGGCGGGCTTCCTGCCGCATCTGTCCGGCCGGGAGAACCTGGAGCTGTACTGGCGTGCCACCGGCCGCCCCGCCGAGGACTCCCGCATCGAGGAGGCCCTGGAGATCGCGGGCCTCGGCGATGCGCTCGCCCGCGCCGTGCGCACCTACTCGCAGGGCATGCGGCAGCGCCTCGCCATCGCGCAGGCCATGCTCGGTCTGCCGGATCTGCTGATCCTCGACGAGCCGACGAACGGGCTCGACCCGCCACAGATCCGTGAGATGCGGGACGTGATGATCCGGTACGCAGCCGGAGGCCGGACCGTCATCGTCTCCAGCCACCTGCTGGCGGAGGTCGAGCAGTCCTGCACGCATCTCGTCGTCATGGACCGCGGCCGACTGGTGCAGGCGGGCCCCGTCGCGGAGATCACCGGCTCGGGCGACACCCTGCTGGTGACGACCGCCGAGGAACTGTCCGCACCACTCGTGGAGAAGATCGCGGCCCTGCCCGGGATCGGCTCCGCGGTCCTCACGGACGACGGAGACGGGCTGCTGGTCCGTCTGGACGGCGCGAGCGCGGCCGGTCTGATCGCCGAACTCGTACGGCTGGACGTGCCGGTGACCGCCGTCGGCCCGCACCGGCGCCTGGAAGACGCGTTCCTCACCCTGATCGGAGGAGCATCCGCATGAGCACCGTGCACAACGGGCCGACCGTGGCGACCGCACCCGGCTATCGGGCGCGGCACACCCTGCCGCTCCGCGTCGAGGCGGTACGCCAGCTGAAGCGGCGGCGGACCCTGGTGATGGCAGCGATCCTGGCGGTGCTGCCGTTCGTACTGATCGTCGCTTTCGCGATCGGCGGCACTCCGGACGAGCGCGGCGGGGGCGGCGACCGCATCACGCTGATGGACACGGCGACCGCTTCCGGTGCGAACTTCGCCGCGACCTGCCTCTTCGTTTCGGCGGGCTTTCTGCTCGTGGTGCCGGTCGCGCTGTTCTGCGGGGACACCGTGGCGTCCGAGGCAAGCTGGTCCTCCCTTCGCTATCTGCTTGCGGCACCCGTGCCCCGGGCGCGGCTGCTGTGGTCGAAGCTGGCGGTCGCACTGGGCTTCAGCGCGGCGGCGATGCTGCTGCTTCCGCTGGTCGCACTCGCCGCGGGAACGGCGGCGTACGGCTGGGGGCCGCTGGCGCTGCCCACCGGGGGCTCCCTGGCGACGGCGGACACCGTGCCGCGGCTTGCGCTCGTCGTCGCATTCATCTTCGTCTCCCAACTGGTCACGGCAGGGCTGGCCTTCTGGCTGTCGACCAAGACGGACGCGCCGCTGGGCGCGGTCGGCGGCGCCGTCGGTCTGACGATCATCGGGAACGTCCTGGACGCGGTGACGGCACTCGGCTCCTGGCGCGACTTCCTGCCGGCGCACTGGCAGTTCGCCTGGGCGGACGCGCTGCAGCCCCAGCTGGAGTGGGGCGGGATGGTGAAAGGCACGGCCGTCTCGGTGACATACGCACTCGTCTTGTTCGCCCTGGCATTCCGCGGGTTCGCCCGGAAGGACATCGTGTCCTGACCCCCGGGGCGCCGCCCGCTCAGATCCAGCCACGGCGGGCCGCTTCCGCTCCCGCGCGGAAGCGGCTCGCCGTCCCGAGGGCCGTCAGGAGCTCGCCGACGCGGCGGCTGTACGTGCGGGCCGACATGCCCAGACGGGTCGCGGCCGCCTCGTCCGTGAGACCCGCCAACAGTGCGTCGAGGACCGGGCGCAGATGTGCGGGGGCCGTCCCGCAGGCGGCGGCCGCGAGGTCGTCACCGCCGTCCCACCAGGCGTGATGGGTGCGGACCAGGGCCTGGACGACGACCGGGTCGCGGATCAGCAGCACTCCGTTGCAGTGCAGGTCGAGATCGAGCGGCAGGGCCGCGACCGTACGGTCCGCGACGACCAGTTTGAACGGGATCGAGTCCGCCACCCGCGCCCGCCCGTCGATGTGTCCGGCCGGCGGCAGATACGGGAGTGCCCGCCGCGGCACGATACGGCGGACCGTCGGCGGTCGCCCCGCCGCAGTGCGGGTGCAGGCGATGGCGAGCGCACGGAACGCTTCGGGCGCGGCCGCCTGGCCCACCGGGTCGTCGAACGTGAGCAGTTCATGACGGGCCGAGTGGACCAGACCCGTCAGTGTGGCGCTCACCTGCGCGGGTCCTCTGACAGACCGTCCCGGCACCTCGGGCAGGGCAGGCCTGCACTTCACGGAGCCCGGTCTGGGCATGGCGATGACATTCGGCACGGCTGACCACCCCCCTGATCTCGGAGCCGTACACCACTCCATGTACGCACGTGACTGCGAATCGTGACAAGCCCCAGTTCAGGGGATGGCGAGTGTCTGCCAGTCGCTTCAGTCGCGACGTGGGTGTCCGTCAGTCTGGAGTTGCGGCGCGGGAAGCGATCCATGCCGATTCCGCCCAGCGACCGCTTGCCGTTGCCGCATTGAGATTCATCCGCAACTCGTTCGACTGCTCCCCCGGACCGTCTCGCACGTCACATTCACAAGTGCTGACGATCCAGGGGGACGGAAATGACGCCGTACACAAGGACGTACAGAGGAGCGGTCGTGGCGCTGCTGGCCGGGGCAGTGCTGCTGACCGGCTGCGGTGCGGGTGGTGGGCAGGTCGATCGCGCGGCGCAGGGCGGGGGCGAGCACCGGGGCGCGGAGGGCCAGCCGGCGCCGATGGTGCCCGACGGCGGCGGCCGGCCTGCGGAAGGCGGCCATGACGAAGGAAAGGAGGGCGAACAGAGCAGCGACGCACAGCGGGACATGGCGCCCGCACCCGACTATCTGTCCACGTTCGCGCTGGATGTGGACACGGCCTCGTACGGCTACGCGCGGCGCAGCCTCGCCGAGGGACGGCTGCCCGAGCCGGACTCCGTACGGCCCGAGGAGTTCGTCAACAGCTTCCGGCAGGACTATCCGCGCCCCGAGGGCAACGGGTTCACGGTGAGTGTGGACGGCGCCCACGCGGCCGGCCGGGACGGTGAGGACTGGTCGCTGATGCGGGTGGGCCTGGCGACTCGTTCGTCCACGCGCAGCGCCGAACGGCCCCCGGTCGCGCTGACGTTCGTCGTCGACATCTCCGGGTCGATGGCCGAGCCCGGCCGGCTCGACCTCGTCCGGGAGTCCCTCGGCATCCTCACCGACCAGCTGCGCGAGGACGACTCCATCGCCCTCGTCACCTTCAGCGACAAGGCCGAGACACGGCTGCCGATGACCCGGCTCGCCGGCAACCGGGACACCATCCACAACATCGTCGACGAACTGGAACCGACCGACTCCACCAATGTGGAGGCCGGCGTGCGCACCGGCTACGACGTCGCCGTCGAGGGCCGCAGGCGTGGGGCGAACAACCGGGTCGTGCTCCTCTCCGACGCACTGGCCAACACCGGTGAGACCGACGCCGACGCGATTCTGAAGCGGATCGAGGACGCCCGCCGCGAGTTCGGCATCACGCTCTTCGGCGTCGGTGTCGGCAGTGAGTACGGCGACAAACTGATGGAGCGGCTCACGAACCGGGGTGACGGCCACACCACGTACGTGTCCACCTCCGCGCAGGCCAGGAAGGTTTTCGTCGACCAACTGGCCGCACATGTCGAGTTGAGGGCCCGCGACGCGAAGGCGCAGGTCGCCTTCGACCCGCAGACGGTGAAGGAGTTCCGGCTGATCGGATATGAGAACAGGGCGGTTGCCGACGAGGACTTCCGCGACGACAGGGTGGACGGCGGGGAGGTCGGCCCCGGTCACACCGTCACGGCGCTGTACGCGGTACGGCTCCGGGAGGGCGCGAGCGGGCATGTCGCGACGGCGACCGTGCGCTGGCTCGACCCACGGAGTCGGGCCCCCCATGAGGCGTCGGGCACTGTGGAGACGGCCGCTCTCGGCGGAGACCTCTGGTCGCCGCGTACCTCGCCGCGGCTGCAGGTCAGCGCCGTCGCCGCGTACTTCGCCGAGCGGCTGCGCGGTTCCGACACTCCGGGCGTGCCCCGGTTGGACGCCCTCGGGGAGCGGGCAGGCACCCTCGCGAAGCGCACGGAGGACGCGTCCGTACGTCAGCTGGCCGAGTCGATCCGCCAGGCCGACGCGCTGCTCGAGTGACAGGCTGACCGGTAGGGGTGGCTGAGCGGTAGGGGTGGCTGACCGGCGGAGCGGCCGGCCACCTCTCCGCCTGCCTGGCCGCGGCAAGTGGGCTGCGTACGCCCCCGCGTCCGCGTCATGATGTGCGGCATGGCCACCTTGCTGCTCGCCCTCGCCGTCATCTTCACCGGCCTGTACGCGGGCTTCATGCTGATCTTCCAGACCGCGATCATGCCTGCGCTGGCCAGGCTCTCTGACGACCAGTTCGTACCGGCCATGCGACGCATCAACGAAGAGGTGCCGCGCGCCGTGTTCCTGGTGGTCTTTCTGGCCGTCATCGCGTTCCCGGTGGCCGCCCTCGCGGTGCCCGTCGAGGGCCGTTCGGACACCCAGATGTGGCTGATCCTGGCCGGACTGGTGTGCGCCGTACTCAACCACCTGGTCACGATCGCCGGGAACATCCCGCTGAACAACGCGCTGGCCTCCTCCGAGGCCTCTCCCGACTCCGAGGTCCGTGCCGCGTTCGAGGCGAAGTGGAGTCGTCTCCACCGTGTCCGGACGGTGCTCGTCCTCGCCTCGTTCGCCCTCCTCGTATGGGCCTCGCAGGCGTGACGGAAAGCCGACACTGACGGCAAGTCGACAGCTCCCAGGGGCGGGGAGCCTTGTACGGTCGTAACGGCACACGTGAGACAACGATGTCGGCTCGGACTCCGGCGCGCCCCGCCGGGCACGGCCGGGGACGGGTTGCCCCGGTCGTTCCCCCATGCCGACGGGGGCCGATCCCCCCACCCGGGGCAACCCGTCTCCTTCGGAAGCGGTTCAGCGGCCGGGCAGTCGCTCCCCGCACCGACCGCAGTAGCGTGCGTCGGACTCCGCCGCGAGTCGCCCGCATTCCGGGCACACCCGGTCCAGCAGACACGGGGCCTCACCGCCCTCCTGCGCCGAACCGTCCACGTCAGCCCAGCCGTCGACGTCCGGGGATGCAACTTCCAACCCACTGAAGTCCGTAGGCCTGTCGACGTCAGCCGCCCCACCGGCGCTCTTGATGACCAGCCCGGGGCGCCGGCGGTGCACGCTCAGCTGGACGAGCCCCTCGGGCCCGGCGCGCAGCGCCCGCCGGCTGCCGTGAGGCAGCCACACCACCGATCCCGCGGTGACCTCGTGGCGCACGCCGTCCACGTCCAACAGCCCGCTGCCCGCGGCCACATACAGCAGAACATCCAGATCCGGCTCCACGTGCTCACCGATCCCGGCGTCCGGTGGCAGCCGCACCACATTGGCGTCGAGCTGCCGCCCGCCTTCCGCGAGGCGCCACAAGGCCCCGCCCCGCTCGGCTGACGCATCATCGGCCAGCAGGTCGGCCAGCCGCGCGAGTACGCCCGGGCCGGAAGGAGACGCCATGCCATTCCTCCTGCGCTCAACCCCCACGCCGGATCCTCGCCGGACCCCCGAAGCCACGGATGCTACTACTGCCTCAGCGCCCCGACGGCCGGACGGGCCGGGGTCCGAGCGCTGCCCGCCCCCTCCATGCGGCCGCCAGGCAACCGTTCGGCAGCCGTCAAACTGCCCTTGAGCAGCAGTCGTCAAACGGTCCGACATCATTCAGACAGCGTCGACCAGGAGTCCCGCATCGAGGGTTCAGGAGACCCGCATCGAGGGTTCGGGAGTCCCGGGTTGAGGGTTGAGGAGTCCCGGGTTCGGGAGTCGAGGGTTCAGGAGTTCAGGAGTTTCGCGTGAGTGAGCAGCCGAAGAAGCCGTTCCTTTACGTCATCGTGTGCGCGGCCGGGAACGCCGGCGACGTCGGCAAGCTGATCACCGGCGCGCAGGAGCGTCAGTGGGATGTCGGGGTCATCGCCACCCCTCAGGGCCTCGGCTTCATCGACGCCGAAGCCGTGACGGCCCAGACCGGCCACCCGATCCGCTCGGCCTGGCGCCGCCCCGGCGAGGCCCGTCCCTTCCCGCCCGCGGACGCGATGGCGGTGGCTCCGGCCACGTTCAACACCATCAACAAGTGGGCCGCTGGACTGGCCGACACCCTTGCCGTGGCGACGCTGTGCGAGGCGTACGGGGCGGGCGTCCCCACCGTCGTGCTGCCGAGCGTGAACGCCGACCTCGCCGCCCATCCCGCGTACCGGGAGAGTGTGGCCCGGTTGCGCGGGATGGGCGTACTGATGGGCGGGGGCGGGCCGTTCCGCTGGGAGGAGGCACTGGAGCTGCTCGCCCCGGCGATGGCGGCCCGACGAGCCGACTGAGCGCCTACGGCCGTATCGACGACCCTGTCCACGGCCGTATCGACAACCCCCTCCACGGCCGTATCGACGACCCTGTCCACGGCCGTATCGACGACCCTGTCCACGGCAAACTCGGCGGCTGCGCCGTCAGAGCGCGGTCCAGTCGCCCGGGGCACGGAAGGCGGACGCCGCGCGCCAGCGTGCGGTGTCTCGCGGCGGTGGACCCAGGGCGGGCCCGGGCACGGGCTCGTTGCGTGCGCGGTGGAGCAGGACCGCGGCGAGGGCGGCGAGTTCGTCAGGGTCCGGGTCACCGCGTACGACGCGGATCAGAGGATCGGGAGTGCGGGGCATCTGGCCTCCTTGTCAGCGGATTCCGCGCCCTTCCGCGC
>NZ_JBSGZO010000011.1:0-48954 GCF_053611045.1 Streptomyces sp. NPDC054841
GGCCCGTCAGGAAGACCGGACGGGCCCGGCGTCCGCCGCGCAGCGGAAGCCCTGGTGGCCGGTGCTGCTGTCGGGGGTGCTGGAGCTGCGGGCGGCCACTCGGTAGCGGCGGCAGTAGGACTCATGGCACAAGTACGAGCCGCCGCGGATGACCCGGGCGTCGCCGAGCGCGGGACCGGTGGGGTTGTCCCCGGGACTCCGGGCGTAGTAGTCCGGCGAGTACCGGTCGGCGCACCACTCCCAGACGTTGCCGCACGTGTTGTACAGGCCGTGGCCGTTGGCCGGGTAGGCGGTCACCGGGGCGGTGCCGTACCAGCCGTCCGGGCGGGTGTGGTGGTCGGGGAAGCGGCCCTGCCACACGTTCATCCGGCGCTCCCCGCCGGGCTCCAGCTCGTTCCCCCAGGGGAAGGTTGCCTGTTCCAGGCCGCCGCGAGCGGCGTACTCCCACTCCGCCTCGGTCGGCAGCCGCTTGCCCGCCCAGGCCGCGTACGCGCGGGCGTCGTTGAAGGAGACATGCACCACCGGATGGTCTGCGCGGCCCGCGAGGTCGGAGCCGGGGCCTTCGGGGTGGCGCCAGTGAGCGCCGTGGACCTGGCGCCACCAGGGGGCCGCCGCGACGGCCCGGGTGTCGGGATGGCCGGGCGCCAGCAGCCCGGCGAAGACGAACGACCAGCCGTACCTCTCGGCCTCCGTCACGTATCCCGTCGCAGCGGTGAAGGCGCCGAAATCGACGTTGGACACAGCGCAGCGGTCGATCCAGTACGGCGCGAGCTCGACCTCGTGAACGGGGCCCTCGCCGTCACCCCGCACCGCCCAGCTGTGGTCGGACCCCATGAGGAACACGGCCGCGTCCAGCAGCACCATGTCCTCGCGCGAAGGGCCGGTGTCCGCAGCGGTCACGGGGCGGGCGCCAAAGGGCTCGGCCACCGCCGCCGTCGGCTCGGGCCGGGAGGGGCTGCAGCAGCCGGACCGCACCTGACCCTCCATCGCCCATCCCTTCCGCACGGAACGCAGGACACCTCCGGCGATTCTGGATCACGGATGCGGTGGGGACGGTGGCCGACACGGCGTCTCGCACCGGCGGAACCGGCGCATGTCAGGGCTGCTGCAAGGCGGCGTATGCCTCGCGCACGGTGGGGAAGACGGGCAGGTCCCGGGTGGCGCCGTCGTGGTAGGGATTGGCGCGCAACACGGCCAGGACCTGTTCCCGGGGGCGGGCGACGACCAGCTCGCAGTGGCGTGCCCGCAGGTCGACCGTGAGCTGGGCCAGCACCTCCGCCGCTGTGGCGTCGAGATGGAACACCGCCTCGGCGTCCAGGACCACATGGCGCGGATACGTCGACCGGGCAGCCGCCAGAGTGAGGACCCGGTGGTGGATGCGGTTGGCGTTGGCGAAGAACAACGGCGCGTCCACACGGTAGATCAGCACGTCCGGATCGACGCGCTCATCGGGGGCCACCTCATGGGGCGGACGGCCGTCGTCCGTGACGGTAAGGACGGCGTCGTGAGGCCAGGCGACACGGCGGAGCAGCTGCAGCAGAGCGAGGATGACGGCCACCAGCAAGCCGTAGAGCACGCCGAGGGCCAGCACGCATGCCGCGGTCGCCAGCGCCAGTAGACCTTCCGTCCGCCAGCCGTGCCA
The DNA here is from genome assembly GCF_053611045.1 of Streptomyces sp. NPDC054841. Taxonomy (NCBI): domain Bacteria; kingdom Bacillati; phylum Actinomycetota; class Actinomycetes; order Kitasatosporales; family Streptomycetaceae; genus Streptomyces; species Streptomyces sp. NPDC054841. The sequence goes on from NZ_JBSGZO010000011.1 coordinate 1,643, forward strand.
CAGCCGCCGGAAGCCCGCGACATCGATCAGGCGTGCGGCCGACACCATGACCACGGCGGCCAGCACCGTCGTCGGCAGCAGCCCGATCACCGGACCGGTCGTGAGCAGGCCGACCACCACGAAGCCGGCGCAGGCCAGCTGGAACAGCTGGGAGTGCGCCCCCGCACTCTGTGCGGACAGAGTGCGCTGGGTGCTGGCCATCGCCGGGAAGCCACCCAGAGCGCCCGCGCCCGCGTTCGCCGCACCGATGGCGACCGACTCCCGCACCAGGGAGACCCCCGGCCCGGCGGAGGCGCCCGTCCGGCGCAGGGCCGCCGTCCCCTCGATCGAGGCGATCATCGCCATACCGGCCGCGGCCGGCAGCAACGCCCACACGTCCCCGGCGGTCACCTCCGGCCAGGTCGGGGCGGGGAGGCCGCCGGAGATGCGGCCGGTCATCTCCACGCCGTGACCGGCCAGGTCCGCGGCGGCCGACACGGCGACCGCCGCGACGCAGACAACGGGTGTGGCGACAGCGTGCAGGAACCGGACCCGCTTGAGCAGGACGAGCGCCACCAGCGAAGCCACACCGACCGCGGCGGTCACCACCTGCACCTGGTCCAGATGGGTGAGCACCTCCCACAGTTCGACCATGGGGTGGTGGCTGTGCGTCCTCACTCCGACCAGCTTGCCCACCTGGCTGGCCATGATCTGCACCGCCGTTCCTGCCAGGTAGCCGAGCACCACCGGCGCCGACAAGAACGTGGCAAGGCCCCGCAACCGCCCCGGCAGCAGGAGCATGGCCCCCGTCAACAGCGCCAGACATGCCGCCAGGGACGCCGCACGGTCGGCGTCGCCGCCGGCCCGCGCGCTCACCGCCGTGAACGTCATGATCGCCAGGGTCGACGAAGGGCCGACTGCCATGATCCGCGTGGACGTCACCAGGGCGAACACCACCATCGCCGCCACCGTGGTGTACAGACCGGCAACCGGGCGCAGACCAGCCAGCTGTCCATAGGCCAGGCTCTGCGGCACCAGCGTCACCGCGACCGCGAACCCCGCCACGACATCCCCGCGCACCCGGCGTGCCGAACAGTGCCGTAACTGCCCGAGCAGCGGCACCACACCCGCCGCGGACACCCGACGTACCGTCACCCGGTCATTGTCCGAAGCCACTCCGGTCATCTGCGGTACGAACCACAGGGCAGCCGCGTATTTCGCCGTCCCGGCCTACGACCTGCCCGCCGGCGAACGCGCCCGGCTCCGCGATACCGGGGCCGCGATGCCGATGCCGAAGACCCGTCACCTGTTCGGGGGCCTTAACCGATGCACCGCCGGGAACGGCTGGAGAGTGCCACCGGTCAGGGGCCACCGGTGTGCACATGGCGCCGCCGGCCGGCCCCTGTCGGCAAGACGCAGACACAGCCGCTGAAAGGAGAGCCGGACCGGGGACCTGTCTCCGCATTACACAACTCGGGATCCACGGTGAGGAACGATGATCGTATCGGTCGTGTCGATGCCCGAAGGGACCGTCGCCCGCGCATCCCTGTCGCAGGCCCGGGAGCATCTCGCGGCCTCCGGTTTCGTGATCGTGGACGTCGAGCGGGGTGCCGAGCCATGGACCGAGGACCAGCCGCTCTCCCGCATGCTCGGCCTGGAGGCCGAGGGCTGGACCTGGCTCGGCACGGAGAGCGAGCCCGAGAGGGCGGAGTTCCACGGAGGCGGTGCCGGGTTCGTCGTTCCCGTGATCCAGGCCGACGAGGTCACCCATGTCCATGTCGTGGTGTCCGAGCAGTACCTGATCACCGTTCATCAAGAACCCGTCGAGCTGATCGACACCTTCACCTCCAGGTTGCCGCACGACAGACCGTCCGACCCCGTGATCGCGCTGTTCCTGCTGCTGCAGGGAGCACTGGAGACCTTCCGCCGGGCAACCAGGCAGACCCTGCTGGAGGTGGAGGACATCGAGGACGAGATGCTCCAGGAGCGACGGCAACAACAGATCCTCGGCCTTGCCCTGCTGCGGCGGCGGGCGGCCCGGCTGCATCGCGCGTTCCTGCCGTACTCCGAGGCGACACAACAGGTCCTCACGCGCAGGACTGCGGGCAGCGACGTCTCCGAGCAGCGACAGACGATGAACCGCTCCTATCAGAGCGATATGCAACAGGTACTGGCGAACATCGAATCGCTCCAGGACGCCGCCCGCCGCGCCAGCGGCAGCTACTCGTCCCTCGTGGCCGACGAGCAGAACCACGTGATCAACAGACTCACCATTGTGTCGACCATCTTCCTGCCGCTGTCGTACCTGACCGGATTCTTCGGCATGGACTTCAGCTACCTGACCAGCGGACTGACGGGCAAGGGAGCCTTCTGGCTGCTCGGCATCGGATTGCAGGTGGTGGCCGTCGCCGGCTCCCTCTACGTGCTGAAACGCAGACAGCTCTGGCGTCACATGCGGAACAACGGGTCTCGCGATGCACCGGACTGACCAGCTGCCCCGGCCTTGCCCTGCACGAGAAGGTCCTTGCGCAACCACGGCGGTGGGCGCGGCGCCGCCGGGCCGTCCGCACGGGGCGACATGCCGCTGATGGAGCAATAGGGCGGGCGTGCGCATCGCGCGCTGCACGCTGCTCTCGTCGGTCCGTGTCGTATCGCGCCGGGAGTCCATGTGCACAGATCCTTCGCAAGGATCCACGAGAACCTCTGCCGCGGCCGCAATCCGCTCCACACGGCTCACGGGCTGTTCCGGTTGGGGCTCCGACGTCCCGCCTGGTGCGAAGTCGTACGGCTCGGCACCGGTCAGAGGGCCGGCACGGCCTCCACGGCCGCGCCTTACGGCACAGTTGCGAGCCACAGCGTTGACGGGCGGTGAGGGACGACCTCGCGAGGGGGTTCCGGACCGGTCGGAGAGTTTCGGAGAGGAGCTTCTGGGGGCGCTGCTGGACCGGGGGCACGCGCTGCCGCCGCACCTGCTCGGGCCGCTCGTCGCGGAGGAGGTGGACAGGCTCGGTGGCCGCGAGACCTCGATCCTCTTGCAGGACTACGGTCAGTTGTCGCTGGTGCCGTTGTCGGGCAAGGGGCTGACGTCCGGTGTTCCGCAGCTGATCGACGACTCCGACGCCGGCCGCGTCTTTCAGGAGTCGCGCCGGATCGAGCTGCCGCGGGCCGACGGCGTGCGGGTCTACCTGCCTCTGCTGGACGGCGGCGATCAGGTGGGCGTCATGGCCGTCACGCTGGACAGCATCGATGACGACGACCGGCGGCTGCTGCGCAGGATCGCCGCTCTGGTCGCCGACATGCTGGTGACCAAGCACAGTTACACCGATCTGTTCTTCCGTGCCCGGCGCAGAGAACCGATGAGTGTCGCGGCGGAGATCCAGTGGTCTCTGCTGCCGCCGCTGGCCATGTCCATGCCCCAGGTCGCGGTGTCCGGGGTCCTGGAGCCCGCCTACGACGTGGCCGGCGACAGCTTCGACTACGCCCTCAACGGCGACGTTCTGCATGTGGCCATGATCGATGCGATGGGTCACGGTCTGGACGCGGCCACGATGGCCACTGTGGCCATCGGCGCCTATCGGCATGCCCGACGTATCAGCATCGGCTTGTCGGAGATCTATGCGTTCATGGACCGGGCGATCGCCGAACAGTTCGGCCCCGACCACTTCGTGACTGCCCAGATGATGCGGCTCAACACAAGTACGGGACGTCTTCAGTGGGTCAATGCGGGGCACCCTGCTCCCCTTCTGATCCGCGGGCACCGTGTCGTCCGGCGGCTCCACGGTCCGACCACGCTGCCTGTCGGCTTCGGTGGTCAGGAGCCGGAGATCAGCGAGCTGGCCCTCGACCACGGAGACCGCATCATGTGCTTCACCGACGGCTTGATCGAGGAGCACGAGGTCGGTGGCGAGGAATTCGGCGAGCAACAGCTCATTGACTGGGTGAACAGCCTCGAGACTGCCGCGCTAGGGGTGCGAGCGGTGGCCCGCTCCCTTTCCCACACGCTCAAGCGCGCACGGGGCGGGATCACGACGGACGATGCGACGCTTCTTCTGATCGAGTGGCGCGGCGCCACCGCGGAGCACTTGGCTGCCCTGTAATGCAGATTCCCCTATGCATGACCGGGCGCCCGCGGTCCGGTCGTCGCACCGCAGGCAGCGGTTGATGATGGGAGTACGGCTCAGCACACGGAGCTGATCATGACCGGTTGGCTTATCAGGGACTACTCCCAGGACGATCTCGAGGCGGTGATCCGCGTCGATGCGGAGAGCGGAACGACCGGAGAGCCTCCGCTCTTCCAGTTGTCCGACGCTGTGGCGGCCCTCCAAGCGCCCCATCCGGCCGTGGTGGCGGTAGCGGACGAGCTGGTGGTCGGGGCCGCGGTGAGCAGAGTGGAGGGCGACAGGGCGTGGATCCTGCGCATCTGCATGGCGCCCACCTGGCGGCACATGGGGCTGGGCAGTGCTCTGATCACGGCCCTGGAGCACCGGCTCTTCGCCGGCGGCGTCCGCGCGGTGCACGCGGTCCTGCCCGAGGGAGAGACCGGTGCCGCCGCGCTGCGCAACTGCGACTTCGACGCCCGCTCGGGCCTGGTCTTCTTCGAAAAGCGCGGGCCGGTGACTCCCCAGGCGATCAGCATGCTGTCCTCGCTCGGAGCGGTGCTGCCGCCCGGAGGACTGTGGCAGAGAGTCGCGGGCATGCGACGGGAAAAACTGCTCATCGAGCGCCGCCTCGTCCTGCCGCTGGCCCATCCCGAAATGGCCGCCCAGCACGGAGTGGAGCTGCCTCGCGCGGTCATGCTGTTCGGTCCGCCCGGAACAGGCAAGAACACCTTCGCCCACGCGATCGCCAGCCGCCTGGGGTGGCCCTTTCTCGAACTGTTCCCCGCACGCCTCGCCGCCGAGTACGGGCTGGCGGCCGGGCTGAACCGACGCTTCGACGAGATCTCCCAGCTCGACCACGTCCTGGTCTTCATCGACGAGGTCGAAGAGGTCGCCGGCACACGCAGCGGCGCGGACGCGACCGCGGTCGGCATCGTCAACGAGCTGCTCAAGGCGATCGTCCGGTTCCGAAGCCAGGACGGCCGACTGCTCGTCTGCGCCACCAACAACGTGACCACGCTGGATTCGGCCTTCCTGCGGCACGGCCGCTTCGATTACGTACTGCCCATCGGCCCTCCCGACCACAGCGCCAGGACCGCGCTGTGGGAGAGCTACCTTGCACAAGCGGGCGCGGAGGCCGACAGCACGGCACTCGCGTCCGCCACTGAGGGGTTCACCCCCGCCGACATCGCCCACGTCGCTCGTACCGTCTCCCAGGCTCAGTTCGAGCGGACCTTCGACACCGGGACCCGGGCCCGCCCCACCACAGCCGACTACCTGGACACGATCCGCGAGACCCAACCCACGGTCAGCAGCTCCATGGCCCAGGAGTTCGCGGACCAGAGCGAGACGTTCGCCCGTATCTAGGGCCTGTCCGGTGGATCAGCCGCGTCCGGGAGCGCTCGGCCGCCGGCGGAAGTCACGTCGGGGGACGTGACGGGTCGGTGCTGGTATCGATGAGAATCTGGTGAGCCTCGGTGACGTTGTCGGCGCGGACCGCCCTGGCCATGGCGGCGCGTGCTGCGTCAGGAGTCGTGTCCGGTGGGACCACCAGCAGGGTGAAATAGTCCTGATCGCCGCGGGTGACAAGCACGGTGTCGTCACCGACCGGGAAGGAGTCGATATGCACGACCTGGTCGTCGACGATCAGCCGTGTCGGCAGATCCTCCCAGGCAGTGGCGTCCAGTCCGACGCGGGTGACAGGTCCGACGTATTCGGTCAGCGCGCTGACCAGTGAGGGAAGCTCGGCACCGATGTCCCTGGATCGCGGCCACCACGCGCCGTCCAGGATTCCCTCGCGGGCATGCGTCGTCTCCAGCCTCAGCAGGGCCGTCCCGGGCCTCACGGACTGGTGGATCGCGTCAGGCAAAAGCCTGGGAGTGTCGGGGGTGTCGGAATCGGCCATGGTGTCCGCCCGTCCTCGGGGCAGTGCATCCCGCGCTGTAAGGGCGCGCTGTAAGTGACCTCGCCTCCTCACCGTACTCCGCGTACCGGGCCCGCGAGCGCCCCAGGCTGGTGTTCCCGGATCCGAGAATGCCTGGTCATGCGCACATTCCAGCCATGTCGACCGGAGTAGGGTGGAAGCACGGGGAGCGCTTCGCGCACCGGCTCCCATGCCGGTGCCGTTCTCGGCGAGCAGTTGCACCGGCACGTCGAAGTCAAGCTTCGGGGGACAGGTCCGCGCCATGACCACAACCATCGAACGTCCGACCCTCAATGAGCGCGTCCCACCGCCGGCCCGCCCGTCCCTGACCCCGGCGGGGTCCGCCCCAGGACTCCTCGACGGCCCCTGGTGGCCTCGCTCCCGCGACCTGTCCCGTGAACTCCCCGCCCTCCTCGACCCGCCGGACGCACGCTGGGGACGGATCACGCGTGTCACGGTGCTCTCCTGCACCGCCGGCCGTTCGCCACATCGGCGACGGATGCCCATCAAAGGACGCGAGGGCGTGAAGAGACGCGAGGGCGTGAAGAGGTGAAGTGAAGTCGTCGTAGGGAGCGTCATCGCTGTGGCCGTGATCATTGCCGTGATCACCGTTGGAACGGCCTCCAGCGCCGGCAGCCGGCAGCCCGCCTCACCGGTCCGCCCGCCATCGATGCACATAGCAAGCATCGCCAGACCCACAAACCTCACGCGCTGCCCCTGGCTGGTGGAGGCGGACGGGACTTTCGAGGCGTTGCGACCGGCCGCAGATCATGTCCTCGAGCACACGGAGACTTCAGGATGAATTCCTCGCATCACATGCCCTCTGCCGGGCACGCCGAGGTGCGTATCGTCGCGTCGGAGCCCGAGATCGCCCGCCGGGTCGCGGAGGTGCTGCGTCGTTGCTTCGCCGCCACCGAGCAGCGCAGCTACCCGGCCAATCCTGACGGCGGGACCCGCCTTCATCTCACGCTGGACACCACCCAAGCGTCCGAGCCTGCTCGGTCATGGCTGCTGACCAGCGAGTCCACCTGGGACGACCGCCCGCAGGCCGACGAGGTCTGAGGCGGCCGTCGCAGGCGCTGACGTACGGCCGGGAAAGCGGACCGCCTCACCGACAATTCGCCCCGCATCGGTGCCGGACCGAGAAAGTGGCACTCATGGCAGTCCTGGCCGCTGCCTGCACCTACCTGGCGGGCGAGGGACTGGTCGTGGTCGACTGGACAACCCACAACCTCGGCGCACCCGCAGGAAGCAGGGCGTCGATCGCTGGAGTCAGCCCTTCACGCAGATGACCTGCTTCAGCTTCGCGACGACCTCCACCAGGTCGCGCTGCTGGTCGATGACCTTCTCGATGGGCTTGTACGCGCCCGGGATCTCGTCCACGACCCCGGAGTCCTTGCGGCACTCCACGCCCCGCGTCTGCTCCTCCAGGTCCCGCGTCGAGAACTTCCGCTTCGCCGCGGTCCGGCTCATCCTCCGGCCCGCGCCGTGCGACGCCGAGTTGAAGGACTTCGCGTTCCCCAGGCCCTTCACGATGTACGAACCGGTGCCCATCGAGCCCGGGATGATCCCGAAGTCGCCGGAGCCCGCGCGGATCGCGCCCTTACGGGTGACCAGCAGGTCCATGCCCTCGTACCGCTCTTCCGCCACATAGTTGTGGTGGCAGGAGATGACCTGGTCGAAGGTGACCTTGGCCTTCCTGAACTCCTTGCGGACGACTTCCTGGAAGAGTCCCATCATGATCGCGCGGTTGTACTTCGCGTACTCCTGCGCCCAGAAGAGATCGTTCCGGTACGCCGCCATCTGCGGGGTGTCCGCGATGAAGACCGCCAGGTCGCGGTCGACCAGACCCTGGTTGTGCGGCAGCTTCTGGGCCTCGCCCATGTGGTACTCGGCGAGCTCCTTGCCGATGTTCCGCGACCCGGAGTGGAGCATCAGCCACACGGATCCGGACTCATCGATGCAGAACTCCACGAAGTGGTTGCCGGCTCCGAGCGTTCCCATCTGCTTCGTCGCCCGCTCCCGACGGAACTTCACCGCATCCGCCACCCCGTCGAACCGCGACCAGAGGTCGTCGAACCCCGCCACCGGGAGTCCGTACACCCGGCCCGGATCCACCGGGTCGCCGTGCATGCCGCGGCCGACCGGGATGGCCTGCTCGATCTTGGAGCGGAGCCGGGACAGGTCGCCCGGCAGATCGTTCGCGGTGAGGGAGGTCTTCACCGCCGACATTCCGCAGCCGATGTCGACACCGACCGCCGCCGGGCAGACCGCACCGTGCATCGCGATCACGGAGCCGACCGTCGCGCCCTTGCCGTAGTGCACGTCCGGCATCACGGCGAGCCCCTTGATCCAGGGCAACGTCGCAACGTTCTGCAACTGCTGCATCGCGCCGCTCTCGACCGTGGACGGGTCCGTCCACATCCGGATCGGGACCTTCGCCCCGGGCACCTCTACATACGACATATTTCCCCAACTCCCCCGAAAGGCCTAAAACGCAAAAACCGGAGCCAAGGTCAGCGAAAGGGACAGCGGACCGGCGTTCACAGCAGCGCGTGCGATACACATTGTGTTCATCGGCCTGCATCGGGCGGCAAGCAGTTTTCACCGCGGACACAACCGCGAGCACAACCGCGGACACAACCGCCGACACAGCGGCCCGAAGAGAAGACGGAAGAGAAGGGAGCCTGGGAAACGTGCAGCGAAAGGCGTACGCACCCGGCCTCGCGGCGCTCCTCGTGGCGCTCGTCACCGGCTGCACCGCAGCGTCCGGCGGCGACGGCTCCGCCACCGGCTCCAAGGCCGGCGAGGCCGCCGGCTCCGCCGCCCCGCCCGGCAAGTACCGCACGCTCTACGAGCCCTGCGGCGCGGTCGAGCGCGCCACTCTCAAGGACCTGCTCCCCGGCGCCGCGCAACTCCCGGAGGACCAGCAGGACAAGGTGTTCCGCGGCACGGCGGCCGTCACGTACGACACCGACCGCCGCGTCGGCTGCAGCTGGAAGGCCGATTCGCCGGACGCCTCGAACCACCTCCGTATCGATGTCGAGCGCGTCGTCTCGTACGACCCCGACGTCAGCGACGACGACCGGGCGCAGGAGGTCTACGCAACGAAGCAGGACGCGGCGGAGCTGCCTCCCCCGGCAGCCACGGGCGGGCAGGGGCAGGGGGCCAAGATCCCGAGCGGCACCCCCTCCACGCCCACCTCGTCCGGCTCCGGCGCCACGCCCCCGGCCGGTGCCACCACCCCCACGAACGCCCCGACCGGAGCCCCCGGCGGATCCGCTCCGGGATCGGCCACCGGCACCCCCGCCGCCCCCGAGGGCCTGGAGCCCCGCGTGCTCGACGGCCTCGGCGACGCCGCGTTCCTCGACGACGTCCTCACCCGCGCCGGTTCCACCGCGCAGCACCGGACCGTGAGCGTGGTGTTCCGCACATCGAACGTGATCGTGACCGTCGAGTACGGCGAGCAGCCGGCCCGTACGACAGAGGTCCCGGACAGCAAGGAACTGCAGGAAAAGGCCCAGGGTCTGGCCCGGAAGCTCGCCGAGCGGTTCAACGACTAGCGCCCGCGCTCCGCCCCCGCCGAGCTGATTGCCGAGCCATCCGGATCCGTCACCCGGTCCCGCCGGACGACCCCGGCGTCGTACCGTGTCGGCGTACTGTGGCCGCCCGGAAGACCCGGACCGTCCGCCCCGCACCGCACCACACCGGCGGAGCGTACGACTCACCGACTGAAGGAACCATGCACCGAACAGCCCCGCGACTCACCCGCATACTCGCCTGCGCCGCCGTCCCGGTGATGCTCGTCGTCGCCGGCTGCTCGTCGGACTCCGACAGCAACAAGGATTCGAGCGCCGGCTCGTCCTCCTCCGGCTCGTCCTCCCCCGGCACGCAGCAGTCCGCGACGGCCGTCGAGCCCGCGAAGTACGCCAAGCTGCCCCAGCCCTGCAAGGCGATCTCCTCGAAGACGGTCGAGGAGCTGGTGCCGAAGGTGAAGAACAAGTCGGGCACGGCCGGCACCTCCAGCGACACGAGCTCCCGCGGCGGCTGCTCCTGGAACGGTCTGGAGGACAAGGGAGTGAAGGGCTCGAACTACCGCTGGCTCGACGTCTCCTTCCTGCGGTACGAGTCCGAGGCCGGCCTGGGCAGCGGCGAGCAGCGCGCCAAGGACGCGTACGCGAAGGAGGTCGCCAAGGTCCAGGACACCGAGGGGGCCAAGAGCGTCAAGAACTCCCCCGCGGCGGGTGTCGGCGACGAGGCGACGGCGATCAGCTACGGCCTCACCAAGACCGGCGAGGACTTCAAGTACGCAACGATCGTGGCGCGCACGGGCAATGTCGTGGTCACGCTCGGCTACAACGGTGCCGGTTACGCGGGGGCCAAGACACCGGACGCGTCGGCGCTGATGAAGGACGCGGTGACGGCGGCCAAGGAGGCCGCGGCCTCGGTCGCGAAGGCCAACTAGGCCAACAACAGGACGGCCGGGCCGTTCGGCTGATCGTCCGGATCGGCCGGCCGATCCGACCGAGCCGACCGAGCCGGACGGGCGGCGAAAGCGCGCCGCCCGCTCCACACCCGACCGCCACACCCGGCAACAGCTGTTGACCGTCCCCGGCAGGCGCCCGGCCGGAGCCCGGACCTCCCCGGAGGCTCGGGCTCCGGACCCGTGTGCCAGGCTTGGGCCGCGCCACGGCGCCAGAATTCGATACTGGGAGGGGATCGCGGGTGGCCGCGATGCAGCTGACACGCACGCACCGCATACTCATCGGCGTCGTCGTGGCCGGAGCGGTGGTCATCGCCGCGATCGGCTTCGCCGGGTCGTACGCCGCCGTACGCGAGCTCGCCGAGAAGAAGGGCTTCGGCGACTTCTCCCTGGTCTTCCCCATAGGCATCGACGCGGGCATCTGTGTGCTGCTCGCCCTCGACCTCCTGCTGACCTGGATCAGGATCCCGTTCCCGCTGCTGCGCCAGACGGCGTGGCTGCTGACGGCGGCGACGATCGCGTTCAACGGCGCCGCCGCCTGGCCCGACCCGCTCGGCGTCGGTATGCACGCCGTCATCCCGGTGCTGTTCGTCGTAGCCGTCGAGGCCGCCCGCCACGCGGTGGGCCGGATCGCGGACATCACGGCCGACAAGCACATGGAGGGGGTGCGCCTCACCCGCTGGCTGCTCTCCCCCGTCCCCACGTTCCGGCTGTGGCGCCGGATGAAGCTGTGGGAGCTGCGCTCGTACGAGCAGGTCATCAAGCTCGAACAGGACCGGCTGATCTACCAGGCCCGACTGCAGGCCCGCTTCGGCCGTGCCTGGCGCCGCAAGGCCCCGGTCGAGGCGCTGATGCCGCTGCGGCTCGCGAAGTACGGCGTCCCGCTGGCCGAGACGGCCCCCGCAGGGCTGGCCGCCGCCGGAATCGACCCGGGTCCTTCCCCAGTGGAGCACCACGATGTGCCAGCCCTCGAAGCAGAACTGGGCGATGAGCACCAACGGGCATTCGATCCCAACGAACCGAGTCCCGCCACCCCCAGGCCCCACCTGCAGGAATCGGTCTCACACCCCACCACGCAGCAGCAGCCCCTCAACGGCAGCGGCCCCGACCACCAAAACCCCAGGTTCACGGCCCCACAGATCCCGCGCCAGACGTACCGAAGCTCCGACGACCCAACCATCGGCGAGGACATGACGCCCGTCACGGTCACTACCCCCGCCTCCCGCCATCATCCAGCAGGCCGGCGCGTAGCGGTCCCGTCCGCAACCAGCCCCGAACCGGCCAGCGCCGTGACACCGGCCAAGGAGGCGGCAGACCTCTCCCCAAACTCCGAACAGCAGGAAAAGGCCCTGCCGTTGACCACGGTTGACCGGTACTACCAGGCCTGGACTGACTACCTCCAGACGCACGAAACGGAACCGAAAGACAGCGCCCTCTCCCAGTTCCTTGCCGATCGTGGCATGTACGGCCGCGACGGCACCCCCGTCAGCCCCTCCACCCTGCGCCGCTATCTCCCCGCGTTCCGCATCTACGCCGCGTGGACACAGCACCTGGAACAGCATGGCGTCGAGCCCACGGCCGAACAACTCGCCCAGCTCCTGGCCAGCCTCGGCTACACCGGAAAGCCCTACACCACACCAAATCTGGAAAAACTCCTCAATGACTTCCCACGACGCCGCGCCGCACTCAACCCCAGGTCAGCAACCCCTGCCATCTGACCCGCGGAAATGGGAAACAACTCATGGGAATCGCTGCCTTGCGCTTTGACTCGGATGCCACGGCTTTGCCGGAAGCCCACGACGCTCAGCTGCGGACGCTGCACACCTGGCTGGGCGGGACGGCGGACATAGCCGTCTACCACCGCCGTGCGCTCATGCACGTTGCCGCGTCCGGACGCGTGAATGCCACCCCCATACAGCGCGCTGTGGCCGTCGTAAGAGATTGCTCGACCCATGTAGGGCCTGCCCGTAGACCCGCGGCCCCGGGGTTGGCTGTCGCCGTGCGGCGCCACGCCTCGTACTGGCGCGAGCGGTACGCCGGCGACCCGGTGCGGCTGTGGGTGCGTTGCCGTCATGAGGGTCACCAGCCGAGGACCTTACCTACAACGTGACCGTCGTCGACCCCCGGTGACCGCTTTTCGCCCGCCCACTGCTCCGGATCGAGAACGCGCTCAGTTTGGGGACGGGCCGCGCAGTGGTGCTCCTTGGAGTCGCGATCCGCCCCGACCGCGCCCCCGCTTCCGCGAGCGCCGTCACGGCGGGCAGGATCAGACTCATGCGAATTCTGGTCCTGGGCGGAACATGGTTCCTTGGTAAAGAGATCGTCTCCGGTGCGCTCCGGCGTGGCTGGGAGGTGGTGACGTTCAACCGGGGTCGCTCCGGTTTTGATGTCCCCAGCGTGGATGCCGTCCGCGGTGACCGGACTGTCGTCGGGGACCTACGACGTCTCGCTGCTGCGGGACCGTGGGATGCGGTGGTGGACACGTCCAGCTCGGAACTGCCGCCCCGTGACGTTCTCCTGGCCGCGCGTGCTCTGGCCGGTCAGGTCGGGCGGTGGGTGCACATCTCCACCGTGTCTGTATACGCCGGCTGGCCTCACCACCCGCTCACGGAGGCAGCTCCGCTTCTCGACTGCCCGCCGGACGCCGACGAGACGTTTGGCTACACCGGTGCGGACGGCTCGCCCACGAAGTACGGGTTCCAGAAGGCGGGCGGCGAGCGGGCCGTGTCCGAAGCGCTCGGCGACCGGGCGGTGTTCCTGCGGCCCGGCGTGATCCTTGGTCCCGGCGAATACGTCGGCCGTCTGCCCTGGTGGCTGGCCCGCGCCGAGCGTGGCGGGCGCATCATGGCCCCGGACCCGGCCGACCGGCGCATTCAGCCGGTCGATGTCCGCGACGTGGCCGCTTTCGCCCTTGACCAGGCCGCCAGCGCCGGCGCCGACGCAGCGTTCAACGTCGCCCATCCCGAGGGGCTGACCTTCGCCGAGTTCCTGACCGCCTGCCTGGCCGTGACCGGCGGTGCAGGACGGCCCGTCTGGGTCTCCTCGGAAGACCTGATCCACCACGGCGTCAGGCAGTGGACGGAACTTCCGCTGTGGCGCACACATGCCGGGGTGTGGGCGGTGGACTCCTCGCGGGCCGTGGCCGCCGGTCTGGCCTGCCGCCCGCTGCGCGAGACGATCGCCGACACCTGGGCATGGCTCCAGGCCGACGGCCGGCCTGTCGCGCATCCGCGGTGGTCTGAACACGGCATCGCCCCCGAGAAAGAGGCCAAGATTCTGGCGTCTCTCCCTAAGCCTCGATCCACCGACGTGGTCTGAGGGTGATGTTCTGACGGGTGTCTGAGCCGGTTTCGGGTCGGTGTCTGTGGTTGGGCAGGTGGTATCCGCTGGTCTGCCCAGCTTTTCCACGGTTCGGTTCCGGTCGGGGCCCTGGCGGGCGGGGTGGTCAGGGAGGTCAGGCTGGTTCGGGCGGCGCGTGGACGGTGTCGAACAGGTGCGTCCAGGCGTGCTGCCAGGGCCAGTTGTGGGGCAGGTGCAGCGTGACACGGCGGGCTGAGCGGGCGACCCTGGCGGGAACGTGGATCAGGTGGGCGCGCAAGGTGGCGGTGGTGGCCTTGGTGTGGAAGGCGGAGGTCAGTGCGCCGGTGGCCCGCAGCAGGTTGTAGGCCATGGCCCACAGGGTGAGCCAGGCGGCGTTGGCGTGGAAGCGCCCGGAGGGCAGGTGGGCCAGGGCGGAGGCTTTGCTGTCGGCGATGACCTGCTCGACGACGGCGTGGTGGCGGTGTTCCCGCTCGGCCTGGAGCATCGGCGCGGGATTGTCGGTGAAGAACGGGTGGTAGCGCCAGACGGGGAACAACTCGCCCTGCTCTCCCACGATGGCGGGTTTGGCCAGGTCGCGAACCCGGCGCACGATCAGCCGGGCGGTGACCCGCTCGCTCTTCTTGCGGCTCGCGAACGCGGTGTATGCGGGTATCTCGGCGACCTCCGCATCCGAGATGAGCTCACCGGTGTCGGGATCGGGTACCGCGCTTGGGTAACTGATCTGCTGCCATGCCCCGTCCGGGATGCTGTGGACGGCGCGTTTGACGGAGGGATTCATGCCGCAGGTGAGGGAGAAGCGGGCGCCGGCCCGCCGGCAGGCAGCGATCACACCGGCGTTGTAGAACTGCGCGTCCGCGCGCAGGATCCGCGTGCCGGTGCAGCCGGCCTCGCGGGCGGTGGCCAGCGCCTCACTGACAAGTTTCGGGGCGCCGCGGGAGTCGGCCGCCTTGCCGCGACGCATCCGCACGGCGGCGATCACCGGCCGCGAGTTGGGGGTGCAGATGGTGGCCAGCAGGGGATGCAGGGTGCGGACGCCCTTGAACCGGCCGTACTCCGCGCCCTGCTTGGTGCGGCCGTAGACGCGTTTGTGGGTGGAATCGACATCGATGAACACCGTCTGCCCCGCGCCGGGCAGCAGCGGGGTGTGCGTGGCCAGTGCGGCCAGGAATCTGCGGTGCACGGCATGGAGCTGGAGCGCGTGACCGTGGGTGAACGCACGCAGGAACGTGCCGAGCGTGGACGGGGCACGTGTACCTGCGAACAACACGGGCATCGCACCGTGCCGCAGGACGTGAAGGCCGTCGATGCTGTCCGCGCCTGCGGCCATGCCGGCCACGATGCTGGTGACCTTGGCGTCCGCCCCGGCACCCGCGCCGTTCTTCGCCCCGGTCAGCTTCACCTTCTCCGCCACCAGACGGGCAAGCCCGCACCGCTCGGCCAGCCGCATCACCGGAACCAGCCCGGCATGCGCGACCAGATTCGTGTCATCGAACGCGGCGGACACCGCCGAAGCGGCATGGGAAGATTGCATCTCGCGGATGTTCTCTTGCTCTGTGGATGTGGAACCGTAGGAAGTCCCATCATCCCAGCTCAGAGGGCATCCGCCTCTTCATGTCCAAGCCCTGGACCGGCCATTGCTCGGTGGATCGAGGCTAAGGCGAACGGCTGACGGCGCGCGGGTCAGCCTTCCAGGGCGGCAAGCGGGCCGCCGCCGGTTCCCAGCTGGCGCTGGGCGGACAGGCGGGTGAAGTCCTCAATGCGCTCGCCAAGTTCCCCGGCGAGTGTGGCGCCCCTGAACCGCTCGCTGGTCAGGGCGCGCCGCACCCGTGCTGTACGGGTCAGAAGTCCGGTAGCGCGCTGGTCACGCGGGACCGCCCACACCCGTTCGAGGGCATCGGCCGCCCCGTCGAGGTCTCCGCGCAGCAGCCGGGCGGCAGCCAGATCCGCCCCGGCCCCGCCGACCACCCGAGCCGAACGCAGCGCCGCCGGTCGCTCGGCCGCCAGCGCCAGAGCCCTCTTTGCGGTCGTCTCCGCCTGGGCCCCGTCGCCGAGCACCAGGCAGGTCGAACTGTTAGACATCGCCAGTCGCTCACGCGTGAACCCGAACTCACCGCCCACGCCGTCGTGAAGGTCGTCTGTCGCCCCTTGCCCGTCAGCCTGCGAGGCGTCCAGCGCTCGCTGGGCGGCCGCAGGGTTCCCGAGGTAGCCGAAGGCGCGGGCCTCGATCGCCGCCAGCCTGCGCCTCGCCACATCCCCCAGGCCTGTGAATGTCTGGGCCTGCCGTGCCAGCCGTGCGGCCTCCGCTGGCTGATCCTGGAAGTAGGCGATGTAGGCGAGCGTCCCGTCGGCGAACGCGCGCAGCGGATCGAACCGCGCCACCTCGCCGTACAGGGCTGCCGATCGAGACAGCCTTTTGGCACCGTCCAGTGACCCGAGATCGAAGGCGGCCGTGGCCAGCAGCGCGCACGCCTGGCCCGCGACGATGACAAGCTCCTGCGCCTGCGCCGGGACCTGGGTGCGGCCGCGGGCTGTCTCGGCCTCCTCGCGGAGTTCCCGGGCGCGCTGGAACATGTCGAACGGGGCCTGCGTGCTGTACGTGCGTGCCAGCATGGCCACGTCGTCTCGCAGTTGGTCAAGGGAGGTGTCCGAGATAGAAGCGGCGGCAGCCTCGGCGGCCTCGTTCTGGGCGTCACGTGCAGTCATCGCAATTTCGTCTTCCAGGTTGAACGCGGGTTCGGGTGCCACAGAGGGAGGCGCATCCAACAGCGCTGCCGCGCCGACATTGAACATGTGCTCAAGCACGGCGCATGCCTCCGGGCCCGGAAGGGTCTGAACCTTCCCGGCCGTCCAGCGGCGGAACTGCGCCTCGGACACGGTCAGATTCCGCGATGCCTCGTCGAGCACCTGAGCAGCCGCGCGACGGAATGCACGCTCGAAGTCCTTGTAACGCCAGCGGCGCTGATCAACTAAGACCTTCAGTAGCGTCCGAGCCGTCTTACTCATGTCGCTCCCCGGTCTTTTGGCGCCTTCACGCCGACGCTTCCCTCACTGGAAGGGGAACCGCCAACGCCACGGCAGCGCAACACCCCCACCGCACATGACACGTTGACGCTACCCGAACGCCATCAAGGTCACCTGAAAGAGCCTCAGATGGCACCCGGTGCGGCATGGCGACGCCACCCGGAGTGGGCGGAATCTGTGCGTCGTCGCTCGATGCTCCGCAATCCGCAGATACCGGAGCCCGACCGGCGTTCGGCCCTGCTGTCTCTCGTTGCCCCGTGGGGGATGGCAGGGCACCCCCGACCCGAGGCGATGACGATGACCAGATCCGGCGCCACAGAGCAGGCGCAGCCACCCACCACCGCGCCGCCACCCACTTCCGCGGTCCTGTACGTGTACGTCGAGCGCGGCCAGCTGACCCCGTCGGTTCCGGCCGAGCGTGCCGAGCAGGAAGGCCGCGCGTTCGCTAGCGCCCGCGGCCTGGACCTGACAGAGGTGATCACCGACCCGTACGGGGAGGCTGATCCCCTGCACCGTGAGGGGTGGATGCGCGTGCGGGAACTCGCCTCCTCCGGCGCCGTCGGGACGGTCCTTGTCCGCTGGCCCGCGGTGATCGCCCCCGAGGCGGCGCACGAGTACCGGCACCGCGAGATCAGGTGGCTCATGAATCACGGCGTCACCGTGCGGTACACGTGGCCGCCGCTCGCAATCGGGGGTGAGATCAAGTGAGCGCCGTTATCGGACTCGGTCACCGCTCGCACCGCTGGCTCGGCCGGGAGGTCACCGACACAGCGACCGGTAGGCGCGGCATCCTGCGGGCCATCGCGCCGGACGGCAGCCGGCCCAAGCCTGTCGCGTGGCTGTCGCCGGCAGGCGGCGGCAGGGAGTGGACGACGGCCCCGTCCTCCCTCGCCGACCCGGCTCCGCTCATCCCGGACAGCCACCCGAAGGCAGCACGGTGAGCGCCCGATGGGCTGGCGTCACCGAGCCGCACTTACGCCCAGCACCCCGGCACGCCCGGCCTGCGCCGCTGCCGTGGCGTGACCGGCTCACGCTCGGGCTCGGTCTGCCGCTGATGTCGCTGGGCGCGCTCGGCGTGACGACACAAGCCCGCGCCGACCAGGTCGCGGCCGTCGCCCCAGACCCTCCGCCGTCAGACACCGTCCCGGCCCGGCCCGATCCCGACCCAGACCGGTAGGGCATCCGACCGTCTTCGTAGGACCACCGGCGGGACCGGGCCGGACGTCACACCCCGGTCCCGCCGGTCCACTGCTCCGCCGTCACCGCACCCCCTTCTTTCCTCCCACGCTCGGGGCACGGTGAGGGCGGGATACGCCCCCGCGCGGATCATCCGCCGTCGGGGCCACCAAAGAGAGCGGCGCACAGATTGGCCGCTCAATTCCCTTCCCTAGGAGGTACGTCATGGCATCCAAGTCCCAGGCAGCCGCCGCTCGCACCGCAGAGCCGGTGCAGGAGAACGAGAAGATCACCGGGCCCGTGGTGGTCGCCGTCGACGTCGAGGACGAGGAGTAGTCCTCTCTCACGTTCGCGTCCTGACCTGGGCGTCCCTCCCTTCTCGCCGGTCTCGCGGGTCCGGGAGGGGCGCCCTTCGCGCTTCATCGTGGAGGTCACAGTGATTCACGTGTTCGTCGGACCGACGCTGCCGAGTTCCGAGCCTCAGCTTGCCGCTGTGGGCGTGCGGGTGTGTCCGCCCGTGCGGCACGGGGACTTGTTCGATGCCGCGATCCGCGGCGGGGACACCGTGGTGATCATCGACGGGGTGTATCACCAGGCGCCGGCGCTGCGCCACAAGGAGATCCTGGCCGTGATGGGCCGGGGGGTTCGCGTCATCGGGGCGGCGAGCATCGGCGCGCTGCGGGCGGCCGAGCTGATGCCCTTCGGGATGCTCGGGGTCGGCAGCATCTACACCGCCTATGTCCGAGGGGAGATCGATGGCGACGACGAGGTGGCGGTCGGGCAGGCCCTGGACGGCGACTGGGAGTCGCTGACCTGGCCGGTGGTCAATCTCCGCCACGTCGTTCAGCTGGCCCGAGCAGCGGGTGTGCTCGACGGCGAGCGGGCCGCTGATCTGCTGGCAGCTCTGCGAGCGGTCTACTACCCGCAGCGCACGCCGGCCGCGGTGTGGGCCGTGTGCCGCCGCCGGGGCGAGACGGAGTTCGCCGAGTGGCTGGACGAACGGCGGCAGAATGACCGGCACTTCGGCGATCTGAAGCGCGCCGACGCCCTCGCTTCCGTGCGCATCGCACTCGGCGGCCGGGCACCGCAAGCCAACTCCCTGCCTCCGCCCACATGGGAGTCGACGTACTTCCGGCGGTGGTCCAACGCCTTCGCCCGCGACCACATTGACGGCCTGGAGCTGTCCACCGAGGACCGCCTTGTCTATCAGCAGGTGTTCGACCCTGCGTTCCGTCAGACGTGGGCAGGGTTCCTCGAACACCGCTCCCTCCACCCGGCCAGCGGGTCGGGCTTGCCGCTTGAGGTGCGGTTGGCCCAGGTCACCGGCGGGGACCTGCCCGCCGATCGGGTTTTCCACCCGGCGATCGACCTGCGGGACAAGACAACCGTGTCCCTGCTGCTGGCTGGCGAGAGCAAGCAAGACCGCCAGGCTGTTGCCCGGTACGCCGCCGCTCTCGCGCGGGAACGCCGCAGCCGCCCCGGGTTCTCGACCCAAGCGGTACGTGACGACCTCACCCGCCGGTTCCTGTTGCGAGTGTGGCAGTGCCCTGAGCAGGACTTCGACGCGGAGGCGTCTGCGCGCGGGCTCGTCTGCGGGGCGCGGGCGGTCGAGGTGGCCAAGCGGCTCATGCCCGGGTTCCTGGATGAGATGAACGAGACAACCGAGCGAACGGAGGCGACCTGTGGTGGGCGTTGACGAACTGGTGGCGCTGCCGGGCACGGTGCGTGCCCGGGTGCCAGAGGAGACGTGGGAGGCCGTGGCCGGACGCCTGCCGGACTTCGGCATCACCCGGGTCGCGGACCTGACCGGCCTGGACTGCATCGGGCTGCCGGTATGGACCGCGATCCGGCCCGCCTCGCGGACCCTGAGCACGTCCCAGGGCAAGGGCGCCACCGGCCTTCTGGCGAAATTGTCGGCGGTCATGGAGGCGATCGAGCTGTGGCACGTCGAGCAGCCGCTGCCGGTAGAGGCCCACGGCCCGGCCGGTGAGGTTGCCCCTGACTGCCCCGTGGCCTCGCTGCCGCTGACCGTCCCGTACCCCACGCACACCCTTGCCCGGATGGTGTGGGAGTGGACTCCCGGCACCGGCCTGGTCCGCGGCGAGAAGGTGCTGCTGCCGGTCGATCTGGTCCGACGCCGAGTACAGCGGCCCGAGTGGCGCCCGGATCTGCTGCGCGCGACCAGCACCGGCCTGGCGTGCGGTAACACCCGGGACGAGGCGCTGCTGCACGGCCTGTTCGAGGTGGTGGAGCGAGACGTGCTGTACCGGGACGGGCAGTTGGGCGGGCGGCGGCGCACCCTCATCGCACCCGGGACGGTCGACGACCCCCACGGCCGGGAGGTGATCGACCGGCTGGTGGCTGCGGGCATGGCGCTGGAGATCGCGCTGGTGGACGGCCCGTACGGGCTGCCGGTGTGTGTCGCCTACCTGTGGTCAGAGGACTATCCGGTCGTCTTCGCCGGCGGCGGCTGCCACAGCAACTCGGCGATCGCGCTGACCCGGGCGCTGACCGAGGCCGCGCAGTCCCGGCTGACCGCCATCGCCGGAACCCGGGACGACCTCCCTGACCCCGCATCATTCGACACCCCGCTCTTCCGCCCGGCGCAGACCACAGGGCTCACGCCGTGGCCGGACATGACGGACCACTTCGTCGCGGCCGACGGCGGCTTCGCAGAACAGGCCGGTCAGGTGGCTCGAAGCCTCGAGCGCGTCACCGGCCACGAGCCGGTGGCCCTGGACCTGTCCGACCTGGCCAGCCCCGTCCACGCCGTCCAGGTCGTCTGCCCCGGTACCCGTTCACGGATCAGGAGGTCAATGCCCCGATGAACCCCACCACCACGGGGGCGCCGCCCGCGCCCGCCGAACAACGCTCCGCCCAGTACGACGCCTTCCACGCCGCCCGTGCCCGCACCGATCTGGTCGCCCGCCTGTACGCCCAGGCGATGGGAGGGGACTACCCGGCCGAGGTCGCCGCCTCCAGCTCCTGCGACTGGCCCCTGTTGGGGCTGATGACCGCGCGGCTGCGAATCCGGCCGGGTCAGCTCCTCGTGGACGCGGGCTGCGGCACCGGCGGCATCGGCCTGTGGCTGGCCCGCGCCCTCGCCCTCCGCCTGGAGGGTTTCGACCTGTCCCCGGTCGCCGTCGCCCAAGCCACCGACCGCCGCCCCCACTTCTTCGGAAGCGGCACCGACCGCGCCGCCTTCCGCGTCGCCGAGCTGGAAGACACCGGCCTGCCCGACTCCAGCGCCCACGGCATCGTGTGCGTGGACGCCTTCAGCCGCGCCGCCGACCGGGACGCGGCAGTGCGCGAGCTCGGCCGCGTCCTGGCCCCGGGCGGACGGCTGGTCCTGACCCGGTCACTGCGGCGCGGCGCTGAACCGACTTGGCAGGAGCAGGCCCGTGCCGCCGGGCTCACGGTGGAGCACGTGGACGAACGCCCCGCAGAGCCCACGATGTGGGACCGGCTCTACCGGCTGTGGATCGCCCACGCCGACGAACTGCGGCGCGAGCTCGGCGAGGACCAGGCACAGAACATGCTGCGCGAGGCGCACCAGGTGCTCCCCGCACTGCCGGGCCGCCGCGCGGTCCTGCTGACCCTGCGGCGCCCCGCGGACGCCCCTGCGGCATCCGGCGCGGCCGATAGGATGCCCGGGCCCGGCCGCCAAGGTGACGGGCCCGCGTCCAGCGAGAGGACCCCGCAGTGAACCAGCACCGTTCCGCCCGTGCGACGGTGTTCTCGGCCGGGTCCTGGGGCACCGCCGTCGCCAAGATCATGGCCGACGCCGGCAGCACCGTCATCGTGCACGCCCGCCGCAGCGAGATCGCCGACGCCATCAACACCCGTCACCGCAACCCGGGCTACTTCCCGGACGTCGAGCTGCCCACCTCCCTCACGGCCACGACCGACCCGGCTGCCGCGCTGGACGGCGCGGACTACCTGGTGCTCTCCATCCCCGCGCAGTCCCTGCGGGCCAGCCTCGCCGCGTGGGCGCCGCACATCGGGCCCGAGACGGTGATCGTGTCGCTGATGAAGGGCATCGAACTGGCCAGCGGGCTGCGGGCGAGCCAGGTCATCACTGAGGTGACCGGCGTCTCTGCTGACCGGGTCGCGGTGCTGTCGGGCCCGAACCTGGCGCGCGAGATCATGGACGGCCAGCCCGCCGCCGCCACCATCGCCTGCCCCGACGAGAACGCCGCCCGCCGCTTCCAGCAGGCGTGCCACACCCCCTACTTCCGGCCCTACACCAGCACCGACGTGACCGGCTGCGAGCTGGGCGGCGCGGTGAAGAACGTCATCGCCCTGGCGGTCGGCATCGCCTCGGGCATGGGCCTGGGCGACAACGCCGCAGCCATGCTCGTCACCCGAGGGCTGGCGGAGACCACTCGGCTGGCCACGGCCATCGGCGCCCACCCTGCCACCCTCGCTGGCCTGGCCGGCCTGGGCGACCTAGTGGCCACCTGCTCCTCCCCGCTCTCCCGCAACCGCACCTTCGGCACCCACCTCGGTCACGGCCTGAGCGTCGAGCAAGCGACGGCCGCCACCCGGCAGACCACCGAGGGCGTCAAGTCCGCCGAGGCAATCCTCGCCCTGGCGCACGCCCACGACGTCGAGATGCCGATCACGGAAGTGATCTCCGCCCTGCTGCACGAGAAGGTCACCCTCGACCAGGCCGCGGCCGCGCTGATGCAGCGGCCCCCCAAACCCGAGCGCTGACCCCCGGCGCCCCCATCGCGGGGCCGCCCGCCCATCACCTTCACCCTCCCACCCGGAGGCTCCTGCCCATGCACGTGTCCGTGCTGTCCGCTGCCCAGACCACCGTCACCGCCGCCCTGGTGGCGTGGATGATCACCGGCTTCACACGCCTGCCCGGCCGCTGGCTGCGCTGGAAGATGTTCTGCCGGGCCACCTTCACGATCATCTCGCTCACCGGCGCCAAGGCCGGGCGCACCGAGCCCGTGAATGTCTACGACTACCTCTCACCGGGCAGCTTCATTCTCGGCCCGCCCCAGCTCCAGACGATCGTCAACTACCTCACCCACGGCGGCCGGTACGACCGGATCGACGGACACGGCCGTGTCCTGTCCGCCCGCGGCGAGCAGTCTGTGGAGGTGAGGGCCAGCCGTGTGGTTCTTTGACTCCCTCGCCTTCGGCTTCCAGCACCCCACCGACCCTGGACAACTTCAGTGGTTCCGGATCATCTTCGGCACCGTGTGCACCCTGCGCTTCGCACTCGCCTTCGGCCAGGGCGGCTGGGACCGCTTCGCCCCCGCATCGCTCAGCGCCCACCTCGCCGAGCAGCGCCTCGGCCCCGTCCGGGCCCGCCTCCTGATCACCGTCTACCGGCCCGCGCTGATCGTCCGTACGGCCGCCGCCCTCGCCCTGGCCGCAGGCCTCGCCCCCCGGCCGGCACTCCTGCTGGTCCTGGCCGGCGCCGCCATGGAACTGCTCTACCTCAAAAGCCCCAACGCCGTCCGCTACACCCTGCTGACCGGCGCCTGCCTCCTGCTCGCCGGAGACCTCGGCCACGGCCTGCACGTCGAGCACGGCCTGAGCACGGCGAACACCTGGGCACAGTGTCTCCTCGTGCTGATCACCACCGACATCTACTGGAACAGCGCCTGGCAGAAACTCCGCTCTCCCCAATTCCGCACCGGCCTCTACCTCGCCCAGTGGATTCACGTCTACACCCAGGTCAAGGACCAGCTCCCCTACCGGCGCCAGTACGCCATCCCCGGCCTCGTCCGCCGCCACACGGGCAATCTCACCGACCGGGACGTCCGCCTCTGGCGCCTGGTCGCGGCCACCGTCATCGCAGCAGAGATCGCGCTGCCCCCCGCGCTGCTCATCCCGCAGACGATGCCGTACGCCGTCGCCGCCGGCATCGGGATGCACACCGCCTTCACCTGCCTCAAGCCCCGCCAGCTTCTCACCTTCTCCGGCCTCACCCTCGGCACCTACTTCGCCTTCGCCGCCTGACCGGTCCCCTCCGGCCCGACCGCGCGTCCGCAGGCGGCTGGCTACCACCCATCTCCAACGCCGAGTTGCCGTCACGGCGGTACGCGGCTGAGCAAAGCCCGTCCTCCGTCTTGACCGGAAAGGACTCGCTGCCTGCGGCTCAGGTCAGCTGGGCCAGGACCGCAGCCATGGTCTCGTCGGTGCCGCGAACGCCGACGGGGGCAGAGCTGAGCTCGCGTATTCGGCGAGGTGTGATCGCCTGCGGACGAAGTGAGTGAAGGCCGGGGCTGGTGGTGAAGGCCCCGGCCTTCGCTCTGCACCCGGGGCGGCGCGGAAAGTCGCCGCCAGAGGCGTCAACCCACACCGAAATGCCCTCACAAGTGAGTGAGATTTGCGAAAAACATTGTGACTTTAGAAGTGATTCTGAGTGAGCACTAGTATCATGGCAGTGAGTTGACGGGTCTGGGAGGGTGAGTGAGTCAGCCGCATGAAGGGGCCGCGATGAACGCGACCGAGGCACGCAACGCCCTCTACGCCCTGGTGAAGCGCGCCGAGGAGGAAGGGCGCCCCACGCTGATCCACAAGCGACAGGATCACGCTCTGCTGGCACCACTGGACCGGCTTCCGGCAGCCCGGCAGACGGAGGGGCTGCCGTCCCACGCATTGAGCGCGGCACAGGCGAAGTTCGGTGAACTCATCACGCTGGCGGCCCAGGGCTATCCGCAGGTGCTCCTGCGGAACACCACTCCGGTCGCGGTGCTGCTGCCCGTCGACGCCGCCTCCGGTGCCCTCTCATCCGATACCGCCGCACACACTGGCGCGGCGCCCGCAGGAGGTGCGGTGAACAGCCAACGCAACCCGGACCGCGACAGTGCGCCGCGCAGGCTCGCCACGCTGGGCGACGCCATCGGCGCCGTGCTCACTTCCGGCCCGGTCGGCGGCCCCACGTTCGGGCTGCCCGGGCTGGACGCTGCGACGGGTGGTCTGCAGGCAGGCCGGCTGATGCTCGTAGCGGCCGCTCCGAACGTCGGCGGAAGCCTGCTGGGACTGGCTGCCGCACGGCAGACCGCGCTCGTCGACAACCACAGGGTCCTGTACGCGGCGTCGGGGCCGAACCGGGCCGACATCACCCGCCGGATCATCGCCGCGGAGACCGGCGGCGACTACCCGCGTCTGAAGCAGGGCCGCCTCACCCCGTACGAGCAGCAGGTCGCCCAGCAGCTGGTCCAGGCGCCGCTACTCATCGACGACGGCAGCGATCTGACCGCTGAGGCCATCGCGGAGACCGCACCGCACGTCGAGGACCTGGCCCTCGTTGTCGTGGACCGGCTCCAGGCCGCCCACAACGCCCGCCTCCCGCTGTCCGGCAACCGTCTCCCGGACGCCTCCCAGGTCCTGGCCGCCCTCGCCCGCACGCTGCACGTTCCGGTGCTCGCCATCGTGGACAGCGACGACCCCGCGCTCCTGGCCCTCCTGGACGCCGACGTCCTCCTGACGCTCGCACCGGCCACGGACTCCTCCAAGGTCCAGGTGACGGTCGCGGAGCGGGACTTCGGCGCCATCGGCGCGGCGTACCTGCGGCCGGATCTGCTCCACGCCCGCTTCATCGATGCCGGAACTGCCCCCGCCGGCCGTGAGAGCGGAGAGGTCCCCGCGCGGAGCGTGGGCAGTGCGGTGGAGCAGGAACTGGCCGAAGCGGCGCTTCCCTATACGTCCGGCGCCCAGCAGGGGCTGGCGGCCTCCGTCACCCACGTACTGGCCGCGCTGCGCACGGCACTGGCCAACGGTGACCACGAAGTCCTGGCGGAGCTCCGGCTGTCTCTGGCCCAGGCTGCAACGTCGGTGCCGCAGCTGCCGGACACCGCCGAGGGCCGCCGTCTCGCCAACGCGCTGCGCGCCTACAACACCGCGACGGCCACCGATACCACCGAGCAGGAGCAGGCGCCCACCGAACGTCCAGCGGCCGCCGCTGTCCAGCCCCCGGGGGACACCGCTCAGACCCCGGACGGCGGGGACGAGGACGACGCGTGGGTGCAGCCGGGTGACGAAGAGGAACCGTCCAACACGGTCTTCCCCGCACTCAACATCCTCAAGGACTGCATGGAGCGGTCGACGTACCACCCCATCCCGGTGATCAGGAAGGAGGACCGGGGCGGGGGACCGTGGACGATCTTCCGCGAGGTCATGGACGGCGAACCGCGCTGGGTACACCCCGACATCACAACCGAGAAGACCAAGGCGGGCAAGCGTGACCGGCTCATCGTGCCCGAGCAGTTCGGTATTGGCCAGCTGTGCGTCATCGACCGCAACGGCTCCTATCCCTCAGCCTGTTCCGCGGTGCCACTCGCCCCGAACAGACTCCTGCACACCGGACCCCTGAAGGAGGTCGGCAAGGACCGCGCCGGAGCATTCCTGATCACCGTCCCTGCCTGGAACCACCCGGACATGCCGCACCCGCTGGGCCGCCTTGCCGAGCGGATCGATGACCAGGGCCGCGCCTGGGTGACCACCCCCCACCTGCGCCAGCTGCAGAAGCTCATCAAGGACGGGCACATCACCGAGCCGCTCATCGTCCACGACTCCTGGACCGGCAAGGCCAACGAGAGCCTCTTCAAGCCCTTCTACGCCAAGGCCCGTGAAGCCCGCGCCGAGCTCGTCCAGGCCGGTGGCGAGCCCTACACCGAGTACAAGCGCCGCCTGTCCATCGCGCTGCGTCTGCTGTGGCCCAAGGGCGAGAAGGTCAACTCGCCGTTCTGGCGCCCCGACTGGCGCATGGCCCTGGTCGCCGAGGCCTCGGTGCGGCACTGGAGTGTCGCCTGGCGTGCCGTGCAGGCCGGGCACGTCCTTGTCGCCCTGCGCAACGTCGACGAGGCCGTGTTCTTCACCCCCGACGGCAACGCCCCCGACACCTACAAGGTCGGGACCGGATTCGGCGAGGTCAAGGTCAAGACCGCCTCCCCGGAAGATGAGCGCTGATGGCCACGGGAGACTCCCTCGGCGCAGCCCTCAACGAGCTGCTGCGCGAGCACGGCGTCCAGCCCCTGCGACGCCTGTCCACCTACCACGCAAAGCACTGGCACGCCCAGCTCAGCCAGCTCACCCACACCCGGCGAGGCTACGAGGCCCTCGAACGGGCCGGGCTGAGTGTCCGGCCCGAAACTCTGATCAAGTGGCTGTCCGATCCGGAGTACAACGTCCGCCGCAGCTACCGTGCAGTTATCCACGCCGCCTACGAGAGCGCGGCCGTCGTTCCTGCCGACCCCATTCCTCAGTCCTTCAAGGACGCCCCGTTGGAGATCACCGGATTGGTCAAGACGGGCGACGACGAGCGTTTCCGCGGCGGTCTCAGCGACACCGGCAGAATTACCGCGCCGCTGCGGATCGACGGCCGAAACGGCAACTGGGTTGAGATCGAGCGTAAATGGGCTGCGGGGGAACTCGACGACGAGTCCTTCGAGGAAGACTTCATCGAGTACGTCATTATCGAGGACATCGGTGAGGGCACTGATGGCTGGGATTTCCCGGGTATCTCGTACACCGTCGTCATCTAGCCACCGGGCCGTGTGGTGGACACCGCGTGCGCGCAAGCGGCGCCCGCCGCACACACCAACCACCCGAGCGCCCCCGTCGGCGACGCGGCCCGTCCCTGTCTGCCGGACCGAAGCAACTCCACAGTGCTGCGGCCAGCATCCGCCTCGCACCTTCCCGGACGATCTCGTCGATGAGCGAGGAACCGTCCGTGGTGGTGCCGTCGGCGTTGACTACGCTGAGCACGGGCGTGCCTTCCTGACCGGTGTTCGCAGCGCCAGCCTACTCGATGACCATCAATCGATCACTCGGGACAGTACGCCCTTAGCGTTCAACCCGAGGCCGATCCACAGGCCTTGGGCATTGCTCGCCCTGCTCAGCCAGACTGAGGAACTCGAGAGAGGTGGGATCGAGAGCAAGCCGCTTGGAGTGCTTGCGCAGGCGGTGATGTGCGTTTGCGGCACCACCATCGCAGCCCTCATGCTGCTCGGGCCGGACCACGCGGTCGGGATTGCCCCAAGTCCGGCGTGATGGGTATAGGGCCATGGATCAGTCACGCAGAGGCTCGACCGCCCCGGTCTCAACGGTCAGCGACAGGACGTGCTCGACCTCACGAGCGGTCAGCAATCCCCTGGAAGAGGCGCGCTGCCCGGGACAGCGGACTCGGTAGTCGTACGCCCCGTCGCCGCATTCCGTGAGGGAGACGCACATGTGCATGGGCCAATCGCAGCCTGAAGCTCCCCGCTCCGCGTGCAGATGGCGTCGCAGCATGGCGAGCCGGTGGTGCTGGGGCAGGCTTCGCAGGGTGCGGCAGGCTTCGCACCGGAGCAGATGCCGCACGCTGCCCTGTCGGGCGAGGAATTCCATCCCGTGCCCTTCCATGGTGTTGCAGCTACCGCAGAGGGGGCCGCGGACCAGGCCGTGCTCATGGCAGTGGTCCCAGACGGCAGCGGGCCGGGGCGGGTCGCACACGGTGCACAGGTAATCCTCAGCCCGCGGGCCTCGCTCCCGAACCCTGGCGTAGGTAACGCCCTTCAACTCTTGGCTGTAGAGGCGCAGGCTTGCGGCCGCGCAGGCGGGACACAACACCTTCCAGCCGGTGGTGGCGGAGGTAGGCCAGCTGGAATTGGGGCTGGGCATACCGCAGCCGCTGCAAGGCTGGGCGGCAGCATCCAGTCTGCCCTCAGCTTCCTCCCACTGGTCGAGGATGAAAGCGAGGGTCCGCGGAATCAGCCACGTGTCCTCTGCCCAGACCAGGGTGGGCACAGGGAGCGTGCAGGCGATGGAATAGCCCCCGTATCGCTGGAGAAGACCGTCCGGAGTCAGGCCGCAGGGCATGTCCCAGCCGTTGTCCTGTCGGCAGAAGAGCGGGCCGCACGGGCAGCCGCTCTCGCGCCGCACGGCTGCCCCGGCTCCCTGGATCGCACGGTGAATCTGAACACGCCAACTGGTGTGCGCGCCAGCCTCCGGACCTCTGCCGTCACCAAGTCGCGGGGCCACCAGGTCGCCGGGGTCCCAGGGCAGCGAGGCGATGGCGCGCCCCGCACTACGAACGTCCGCCTCACTGAATCGCCACCGGTTGGCATGCTTATAGGCACGCACTGGCACATGACCGAAGAAGACGAAGTCATGCTGCGTGAACCGCTTGTACCGGAACAGCTCCGGATCCATCGGAACCACACAACCGTGCAGCTCATCGGCCAAGTACCGTGCCGCCAACTTCTGGCTAATCATCCCGCCAGCCTTGCAAGCACCACTGACAATGAGCCTTTTCCATCCTCAGTCTGAGCTGGCCAGATGGAGGGTGAGGACGGCTTGGACGAGGCTCGTGATCCGGGTCGTCGAGCAGCGGAGAACTGGAAGCGGCCGCCATGCTCGACCGCCTCCTGCACCGGGCCGCTGTGGTCGGCATCGACGGCCCGTCCTACCGCCTCCGATCGCACCAGGCCCACTCCGACAACCTCCGCAAAGGGGTGACCGGACGTGCTGGCTGAACTCCGTGACTGCCCGATCTGCTGGACCCAGTTCCAGGTCAACCCACAGGCGGCCACCCGCCATACCTACTGTTCACCACGGTGCAAAGCTGAAGCAGCCCGCCGCCGACGACGCGAGCGCGACGACGCCAACGTCACCCTTGAGACAGAACCGACCGGGCCGCCATCGCCCGAGCCCACCGCGCTGACACCGACCGCAACCCGCAACTGCCCTCACTGCGACAAGCCGGTCACCATCGTCGCTCTGCTTGCCACCCCCGAGGCCGCCCGTCCCACCATCCCCGCGGCAAGCCCTGACGTGATTCCCACGCGCAGAGGCTGAACCCGGGCGCAGGAAACCCGTGGGACATGGTCAGTGGCCATTCACTACCCTCGCCCTGAGAAAGGACGTGGGCATGGCACTGGTGAAGAAGGGGTCGCGGCGCATCACCGTCGACGGCACCACCTACCGATGGAGGCTTCGCGGAAGGCCCACCTACGACCAGGGACTGGTCTGGTCGCCCCTGACCTATGCGGTCGAACACGCCGAGACTCCCGGCACCACTCTGGTGATCACGACCAACCAGCCACACCCAAGCAACTGGTTCGGCACACAGGCCAACCCTGTCCTGCCTTCCGACGTTGCTGACAGCATTCGAACCGCTCGCGCCAACGGATGGACTCCCGAGAGCTCCGGCTCTCCATTCCATCTCGACCAGTCGGAGGGCTTCGTCTCCTCCCACTGACTCGCCCCGCGCAGAAGGACTCACCGACCGCGTGATCGGTGAGTCCTTCTGCTTTCCGCTCCCCACATTCCCCAGTTGGTTCACTCCGTGAACCAACTGGGGCGAAGTGTCGGCGTACACCTGAACGTGGCCCTGGCAAGATTTCCGTGAAGCCGGGGTGTGCGACCGTGCGCCGGTGACGCTCCGTCATGGGTGGCGGCGTCGGAGCTGGGCTATGAGGATCACGCGGCGGCGGAGCAGCGGGACTCCCGCGCGGCCGGCCATGAGCCGCTTCTGGAGTTTGACGTCGGTGATGCGGCCCTCGTTGACGCCGGAGTTGAACGGGGTGGTGATGCCCTGCACGACCGCCGCCTGGTTCTCGCGGATGGCCTTGGCCAGGCTGGCCAGCGCCGGGAGGCGGGAGGTTGTGAGCTTCTCGAGCCAGTCCGGGAGGGCGTTGGCATCGCGGGCATCGAGCATGGCGGCGAACTGACGCACCAGGTCGTGCGTGTGGTCCAGCTCCTGGCAATGTGCGAGCAGCCGGTTCAGCCGCTCCGCGGCGTGCAGGCCGCGCCGGGACGGCGCGGTGGTGATCCAGCGGGCGACCTCCCGGGGTGAGGGCGAACGCTCGCGCGGCGTGTCGATCGGCAGGCCGCGACGCAGGGGCGCGACGGCCATCTTGACCCGCTGATAGTGGCCGCAGCAGCCCTTGGCGACAAGCTCCTGGTGCAGCACCTTCGCGCTGTGCTCGCCCTCCTCCCAGCGCAGACGCAGGTACTCCAGGTACGGATCGAGGCTCGTCGGCCGGCGTGGGCGGGTCCGCCGTCCGCACTCGTCCCAGGTGGCGGCCTGGGCGTACTTGCGCACCGTGCGCCAGTCCAGGCCCAGCTCGCGCGCTGCCGCGTTGATCGAGCGGCCGGTGTCGGTCACGGCGTGCACCGCCTCAAACAGCCGCTTGGCGTGGCGACGGGCGGGTGTATCCGCTCGGTCGGACGGTGCCCCCGCGGACGGGCGCTGCGGTGCCGGTTCGGGATCGGGCAGTGCGTTCGGCAGGCAGCCGCGGTGGGCGGCGGCGACTTCCACCACCCGTTTCGACAGCAGCCCCTGCCAGAGGTGAAACCGGTCGCTGACCTGCAGGGCGTCCGGGGCGCCTTCGGTGATGCCCTGCCGGTAGACCAGCGATCCGTCCCGGCAAACAACCTCAACACCGGGGTGCGCGCGCAGCCAGGCAGCCAGCTGCTCGGCGTCCCGTCCCGCCCACAGCGCGATCGGCAGCCGGGTGTCAGCATTCACCTGCAGCGTGCCGTAGACGTCCGCATACAGCGAAGTCGTCCACGCCCAGCACCCGCGGAGTCGCTGCCGAAGGCAGCGGCATGCGCATCAGGTGGAACAGCACACTCGTACGCGCCAGCGTCACGTTCACGATCTGCAATAGTCGGGCGCCGCCCCGGCCGGCGAGCAGCACCCCGGCCATCTCCACCAGGCGCTGCAGCAACGGAGTGCGGCGCTGGTAGCGCACCGTCAGTTCGTCGACCTGCTCGGCGAACGTCCGGCGAGCGCAGCGCGGGCCGTCACAGAACAGCCGCCGCACCGACAGGCCGATCAGTAGCGGGCGGCCACCGACGGCGCGATCAGCCAGCGTGCGGGTATAGCGGCTGTGCACCCGCGCTGAACCTCGGCCGCAATCCGGACAGGCAACCATCAACTCGCGGGTGCGGGCCGAGATACGGACCACGTCGCCCTCCACCCGAACCCGCTCCACCCACACCGCATCGAGGTGCGGAGACACAATCCGTACGAGGTCGTCACACTCGCTGACAATGCCGGAAGGTGTGACGGAGCGTCACCGGCGCACGGTCGCACACCCCGGCTTCACGGAAATCTTGCCAGGGCCAGAAAAGTCCGTACGCCGACACGAAGGGCAGCACTGGGGAAAATTCGAGATCGGCATCAGCCTCCCCGTCGGAAACGGATGATGCGTTCTCGACACCCGGCGACTTAGCGCACTTCTGAGGATGCGTGCCTTAGCGTTTCCGGTGGATCAGGGAAGTTTCGTTCCGGACAACCCATTGCGCATAGCAGTCGTCAACCTCCGGCAGAGGAGAAGCCGTGTCCATCCGCAACCCCCGCAGGCTCCTGGCCGTCACCGCCGTCGCGTTCGCCCTGACGTGCACCGTGGTCGCCGCCCCGTCCCAGGCCAACCCCGCCGTCACCCTAGGCGTCCCCATCTCTCAACCGGTCATGGTCGTTAGCCAGACGACTGACAATTACCTTCTGCCGGACAATACGACAGGCATCCCCGACACCTATCTACAGGTCTATGCGAACGAGGCGCCGACGTGGTCCAAGAATTGGCGTCTGGATCGGGTCGCAGGCACCCCCTCCGACCCGATCTTCACCATCAAGAGCGACCCGGCGGGTGGCTGCGCGCAAGCGCGGGACGGAGCCGACACGGCGATCGACGTGAAGACCTGTGTCAGCGGGAACAAGAACCAGTGGTGGCACCTGAGGGCTGTCCGTGGCACAGATCCCACTAACCCGGACTGGGCCATCGTCCCGGACCGCAATGAGCAATTGGCCATTACTTCCGCGGGTCATGGCGATGCCATGGTCTATCTCCGGAGGATGTGGGGCGGAGAACCTTCACAGGCCCAGGGCTGGCGCTTCTACCGGGCGTCAGCTCAGAGCGCATCCTGATAGGAGCCACTGACAGCGGCGCGCCTACGGCACGGACGGGAGTGGTTGTCCCCCATCGACGACGGCTGTCCAGTAGTCCAGGACCGGGGGATCCTGCCTCAGCAGGCTGATGAAGCGAGCGCGGCGTTCCTTTGACGGGAAGATCAGGCGGACGCCGACGTCTCGCAGGAAGGTGCAGGCGGTGGAGTGCGTGGGCAGCGGGTCGAAGACGCCGAGGAGGGTGCCGTCGTCGTCCACGAGCGGCACGCCGCCGGCATAGCGGGTGTCGCCGACGCTCCAGCCTATGGCCACGGGTACTCGGTGTTCCTGGGTTAGGCGGACGATGGCGCGCTGGATGCCGGGCAGCGTGCGTGAGTGCCGCGCGAGGGCCAGGCGAGTGTGATCGGCTCTCGCGATGAGCTCGATGGAGCGGGCGTCCTGACGGCC
Source organism: Streptomyces sp. NPDC054841 (assembly GCF_053611045.1). Classification (NCBI taxonomy): domain Bacteria; kingdom Bacillati; phylum Actinomycetota; class Actinomycetes; order Kitasatosporales; family Streptomycetaceae; genus Streptomyces; species Streptomyces sp. NPDC054841. Next base: position 34,951 of record NZ_JBSGZO010000011.1, read on the forward strand.
CACTGACGGCGGTCCTCGGCCTCTTGCTGCTGTTCATCGCGCCGGAGTTCCTCCTCGTCGCGCTCGCGCGCCGCCCGCAGCTCCTCACGCACCCGGCGTCGTTCTTCCTCCCGCCTCGCGTTCTCGGCTGCCTTGTGCTTCTGCTGGTCCTGCCAGTCCGTGTAGGACCTCTCAAGCCGGATGTGTGCCTCGGTGGTCCACACCGTCGCCAGAGACCGTGCCGTGCGCGTCATGGCCACACGCGGTCGGTGCGAGACGATCTGCCCGGTGAACAGCCAGTTCATGAACTGAGCGATCGGGACGGGGTCTTGCGGCCACCACGTGGGGTGGGCGAACCGGGCCAGGCCCTCGACGGCAGCCAGGCCGTCCTCACCCGCCGTCAGGCGCACCGAGGGAACGACGCCCAGCCATGGCGGCCGGGGACGGTCCGAGAACCACACCGAGGGCACCGAGTCCGCTGCCATGCGCTGCGTCCGCTCGCGTATGTGGTCCGGGGCGATGGGCGCGAGCTGTGCCTCCAGCGCGATCCGGCGGCCGCCGGCCGAGGCGAGGACGTCGGCGCGCCAGGCACGGCCGGGGCCGCTCACCTCCAGGTCGGCTGTCCACCCCGCGGCCCGGGCGGCGGTCGCCAGTTCCAGCTTGAGGAGGTGGTGGGCCATCGACTCCTCGGCCAGCGCGCAGGCCAGGGCCCCGGGCAGATGCGCGAACAACCTCAGCCCCCGCGGTGACACCTTGGCCCGCAAGCCATGCCCGCACTCCGGACACCTCAACTCGACCGGCGGCCGGACCCGGTGAACCGCCTCCCATCTCCAGCCGCAGCCGAGATCCTCCACGGTCGCATCCAGGCGCCCCCGCTCCGGATGTACTGCCGTCAGCCCCATTGGCGTGCCAGCTTCCACGCTGCGCCGGGCCGCCTCGGGCGGGGAAGTGCCGCGCCTGCCGGTGGTGCGGGCGGCGATCATCGCGTGTGGTGGACCTGTTGACGATGCCGTTGCCTTGTGGAAGCAGGCCCGGTATCACCAGCGCCTGCGGGACACGCCGCGCGACCCGGTGCCTCCGCCCGAGCTGGTGTGGAGCAGGGCTGAGATGAAGGCCGCGTTGGTCGAGCTGTATGAGCGGGACGGCGCGCCCGCCCTGGAGAAGCTGGAATCGCGCGCGGGGTCCAACGGCGAGCTTCCGCATTCCACCGCAGCCCGCATCGTCAAGGGGCTGAAGCTGCCGGGCACCCGGGCCCAGTTCGAGGCGTACCTCACGGCGGTCGAGGTTGAAGATCCCGCTGAACGGCGTCTTTGGGTGTTCCGCGCGCCTGGTCGCCCAACGACATCTTCACCGAGAAGCGACTGCCGAACTTCCTGATCAGGTTGTACCAGTCAGCTGGTCACCACCATTGCCAGAGATGGAGCGGCGCACGGGGCTGAACCGAGCGGTGATCCGGGGCATGCTGGCCGGTAATCCGCCACCTGGTGTCGAGGCGTTCACGGCGTTCCTGAACGCATGCCGGGTAGTGCCCGAGCAGCGCACCCGATGGATGGAAGCCTGGGATCGGGTCGAAGCCGAGCAGGCGTCGCGACCTGCCTGAGCTGGCTGCTGCTGGCACCTGGTGTTTTCCCTGGGACTCGTGCGGTCCTGACGGCCGCCGTGGGGGCAACCACGGCTGGCTGCCGCCCCAGTCACCGGGCGTCCGGGCGGAAGACCGTGACGCCACTGTCCGGTGTGCGCCAGGACCGTTTCCGGGAAAGAGGCATTCCCTCTGGCATACCGTTTGGCATACTCGAAGCATGGAGGACACCAGCGTCAAGATCGATATGGCGACCCGGGACCGGTTTAAGGCCCTGGCCGCAGAGCGTGGGCTGACCATGCGCGACTACCTTGCCGAGCTCGCCGAGAAGGAGGAGCACGCCAAGCTGCTGGACTCGGCCACGGCCGCATTTCGGCGGGCCATCACGGAGCCCGGGATTGCCGAGGCGTTCGACCGCGACTTCGGCGGGCTTCCGCAGAGCACGCGGCGGGCGGCCTGACCTGTGGAACTGCTGATCGACCACCGGTGGCTCCTGGACCGCCAAGAAGAGCTGCTCGGCAAAGAGCTCACAGTCAACGACTTCTCCGTCCTGGCCGCAGCAGCTGCCCGGCACCGGGTCAATACGCCGCGGCTGGGCTACAGCCCGGACGCCTACTGGCGTGCTGCCGTGTTGCTCGAGGAGATCGTGCTGCTGCGCCCGCTGCCGGCCCGCAACGAGTTCTTCGGCTACGGCGTCGCCGTCGCCTACATCAGGGCATCCGGTCAGACCGTGGAAGCGGCGTACGAGCAGTGGCGGGACCTGATCAACGACATCCGCGCTCTTCGCCTGGACGTCTACGACATCGCCGACCGCCTGCGGTCCTGGCGCACCCTTTGAGCCACAACCTGTCTGCGCCCAGAGCGTCGATCCGCGGGCGGGTGACGGTGGCCCCGGGCTCAGGCAGGCGTGATGTCCGACGGGAGCTTGCGTGGCGGTGAGGCGGTGAAGAACGCTCGCAGGGGCTCGTCGATGAGGCGTTCATGCTCGGTGCCGGAAGCCGCTGTGTCGAGCAGCGGTGCGAGGTCACCGGTGTCGGAGGGAGTCAGGACGAGCCAGCGCAGAATGACCTGCAGGGTCAGGCGTCTGAGAGTGCGGAGCTCGTCTAGCTTCTCTCTTTCCGTCTGGTCTTTGATCACGTCGCCGTGTACGTAGGTGGAGCGGGCCTTGTATGCCCTCTGTACGACGGTCTCGGCCCGTTCGCGGTGGGCGGGGGTGAGGAACAGAGCGGACGCGCGGGTCCGGATGTTCTTGGCGATGCCTTCGTGGTCCTCGTCGATTGGACTGATCATCAGCGCCTCCAGCGCGATGACATAGTCGAGGTGCAGTTCGTCCGCTTCCTGTTCCCAAACGCCGTGGTCGGCGAAGGTGCGCTGGTAGGCCCGCAGCAGGTGTCGGGCGGCGCGCTCGAGGCGCCGGGCGCGGCGCTTGGGTACGCGGCGGCCGCTGGTCGCGCCAGCCATGACGCCGTCGATCTTCGCCGTCATCGCGGCGCAGAAGGCGGTCAGGCCTGGGAGGTCTGCAGGTGTAACCAAGGAGCTGGTGGTGTCGCGGACTTCGACCTCTTCTTCCCTCCCGTGGCGGTCTTCGTAGATGCGGATCGTGGTCGGTATGTCGCCGGGGCGCAGTCCGAAGCGGCGGCCACGGGCGACGTCGAACACCGCGTCCACCCGGAGAGGTTCGGAGCTCCACAGGATCAAGGGCAGCAGGGCCTGCCAGTGCTGGGCTTCCGGCCGTGGGCCTCTGTAGCCGAACCAGTGGATGCCCCGCGTGGGCTTGTGGTCGGGGTCGGGGGCGTGGATGAACGGTGCGCCGGCGAGCAGGCCGAGATCGAGCGCCCCGGGCCGCAGGCCGTGGATCGTCGGCATCGGGCCCATCTGCCGGAGTTCATCGGGGGTGAAGGTCTGCAGGGTGTAGCAGCCCAGCGGAATCCGTGTTCCTTCGGGAAAGTCGGCGTTGAGGAGCATCCAGTCCTCCGCGGCCGGCGCCGGACCCGTGCAGAAGGCGACGAAACTGTCCGCGACCTCGGCTTCGGGGACTTCTGTGCCCTGGGCGATCAGGCGCGTCGCGTCGCCCAGGCCCGACTCCCCCAGCAGCGCGCGGTAGCTCGGTATCCAGTCGCCGTCGACTTTGGCGTAGAGGTCGCGGTGCTCTGTGATGGGCGCTGCGGCGGACACGGCTTCTTCGAGAGCCTCCCACTGCGGCAGCACCGCCAGCGCCACATCGGTGATGGCCTGGGGTGTGGGCAGCAGGCTGCGGGCCTGCTGGAGCCACGAAAGGACGGCTTCGCGCAGCTGGGGGTGCTCTTCCATGCGGCCCGAAACTAGCGCACGTCGGCCGCACGATGGCGGCGGTTGTTGCGCATCGACCGCCCACACCTACCTCCAGGCCAGCGGCCAGCAGGCCAAAACCACCACTGCCGACGCCGCTGGCCTCGTCGCCGCGACCGCCGACGGACGCCTCACCATCCGCCACGCTCAAGACCTGGACCAGCCTGGACAACCGGCCCCACCAGCATGAGGACGGGGGCTGTGCCAGTTCAGGTGACGGTCACCCTCAGCTCGTACGGCTCCCCCGCACTGATCGCCTGCGCCTGCTCCAGTAGGTCCGCCTCCGTGAACCCCAGCAGCGCGACGTCGGCGGCCCGGTGCAGCTCCGGAAGGATCTCCGCAACCGGACGGTCCCGGTGCGTGGCCGCGAGCTCGCTGTACGCCTGCTGATACGACTGTCCATGGTCCCCGGCGCCGCCCGGCAGAAGCCGACCCAGACGATCGATGCCGATGTTGATGTGTCCCATCCTGCTGCCCCTCGCATCCGGTCGCCCGGCCTGTCCAGGCACTCCCCTACGACGCTACGAGCCACCACTGACAACACGCCCACGCCTGCGAAGGAAGGCCATAGCCCCAGCCCTGGTTTCGAAACCAAGACGCCAGGACGCAGCCAACCCTGCGAAACACAGAGCATGGATTCCGGATGGGGTGACCGATGCGATCTCCCCCGGCAGACAGTAATGAGGGCCAGCCCCCATGAGGTCGGCCCTCACTCGGGCAGGCGGTTTGCGCCAGTCCGTTCTCCCGCTACAGGCTCCAGCCGGGCGAGCCCGTCGAGGGCGAAGGGCTTCGAGCTGTACGCGGGCACCTTCTGACCCGCCCTGGCGGTCACAGCGCGCGGAGCACGGCGACGACTTTGCCGAGGATGTGCGCGTCGTCGCCGGGGATCGGCTCGTAGGCAGGGTTGTGGGGCATCAGCCATACCCGGCCGTTCTCTCGGCGTAGGCGCTTCACTGTGGCCTCGCCGTCCAGTAGGGCGGCGACGACGTCCCCGTGATCGGCCGAGTCCATCTGCCGGACGGTGACGATGTCCCCGTCACAGATGGCCGCGTCGATCATGCTGTCTCCCACCACCTTCAGTGCGAACAGCTGCCCTTCGCCGACCAGCTGGCGCGGCAGGGGGAAGACGTCCTCGACAGCTTCCTCGGCAAGGATCGGCGTGTCGGCGGCGATCCGGCCGAGCAGAGGAACCTGGGTGATCCCAGGTCGGTGCGGCGGGCTTCGAGGTCGGCGACGCGCCGGTCCTGGAAGCGGAGGTTGGAGCGAGCTCGCCGAAATGCCGGGCTATTTGATGCGGTCAAGGAAGTCCAGCACTCGATCGGTGGCCTGCGTTGCGGCGTGTTCGTCGTGCGACGGCAGGCTGCTGTCGGTGAACAGGTGCCTGTCGCCGGGGTAGAGGAACAGTTCGGCATCTGCCGCCGTCTCGACGAGCGCCCGGGCTGCGTCCACGTCGCCCTCTCTGGCGAAGAACGGATCCGCGTCCATGCCGTGGACCTGGACCGGGACAGCGTGGGGCCAGGCGCCGCCGAACTCCGCGACCGGGACGCATGCCTCCAGCAGCAGCGCGCCCTTTGCACCGGGGCGGGTCTGGGCCAGCTTCTGCGCCGGCAGGACACCGAGCGAGAACCCGAGGTAGACGAGTTCCGCAGGCAGCCCCTCAGCGGCAGCGGTTCCGCGCGCGATGACCGTGCCGAACCCGGCGTCCTGGACGTAACCCATGCCCTCCTCGAGACTGTCGAATATCCGCCCCTCGAACAGGTCCGGGACGTGGACGGTGTGTCCGGCCCGTCGCAGCTGCTCGGCGAACTCACGGACGCCGACGGTCAGCCCGTGCCCGTGGTGGAAAACCAGCACCTCAGCCATGTCGCTCCCCTCGTGCTGCGGTGCCCGGGCGGCGCCGCAGCACGAGTATGGCCCGCGCCACTGACATCTGCGGTTCGTAGCCGGACGGGAACAGATCGTTGAAGCCGGATCGGTGAGGCGGGCTTCGAGGTCGGCAACGCGCCGGTCTTGGAAGCGGAGGTTGGAACGGGCGGCCTTGAGTCGCTCGTCGAGGGTGCGGTTCTCGGCAGTGGTCTGGCGGACTCGCTGCTTGAGGGTGGTGTTCTCGGTGGTGATCCGCTGGACGGCCTCATCGGTCCATTCGGCTTGCAAGTCGCGGACTTGACCGAGGAGTTCACCGACGCGGGTGCGCTGGGCGAGGATCTCGGCCTGGGCGGCCTTGAGTGCGGCCTCGGCATTCAGCGCACGCACCTTGCTCCCCGGACGCTCTTTCAGCAGCAGAGCATCCACGTCGCGCCACACGGCCCGGTCCCGAGAGGCCCGGACCGGCCCTCCCGACTCACGGTCGATCACGTAGGGATCCGCCGCAGCCGGCAGATCAACTGCCGTCCCCCACGCCACCCGGCACCCCACCGCGCCCGCCACCTCGTCGCCGCTGAGCAGCACGGCATGCGTGGACCGCGCGATCAACAACGACACCGGCCCGCACGGCGCCGCCGGAGCCAGCGGATCAGGCAGCTCTTCGGTCTCCCAAGGAGCCAGATCCACGCCAGCATTCGACGGCCAACTCGCCGGCCCCGGAACAGACGCAACCAACGACTCGAACAGCCGACCCGCAACGCGCGGAAAGAACGACACCAGCGACCGCACCGGCCCGGCCTTGCACGACTTACTCGTCCGCCCGCCGTGCGAACGCACCGCGCCCATCCCCGACGGACCAAAGCCCCGCCACGCCAACACCCACCCCAGCGCCTCTCGTCGCACCACAGCCCGTCCAGCCGGTCTCTCACCCACATCGCCGTCGTACCGCCAGGATTGCTCACCCGCGCGACCTGCGCAGTCAGAGAGGGGACCTGCTCACCGGAACGGGGACGGACGGACAACGGACACCTCGACAACTGCATCAGCCTTCGAAACAGCCCCGAGCATGCCCACTGATCATGCTGCCGTACCGGGAAACACCAAGATCCCCGACAGAGTCAAGCTGAGGGTTGTTACAACCAATCGCATGGGAATCTGGACCGACACGTTCATTGCACCCGTGGAGCTGGGTCTACTGTCCCGGGGGCCTTCGGCCGGCTCGCCGTCGAACTGGCGCGTCAGCGTGTGGTCCGTACACCCTGGACGCTGATCGCGGGCACGCACTGCGTCAACGCGAGCCTGAACTGGGGCAGCGTCAGCGGGCAGGCCCGATGGGACAGCCCGGCTCCGGGAGCGCTGCTCGGACGAGGTCCCTGAGCAGTTCCGGGACAACGATCCGTCGCCGTCGGGCGACTCGCACGAGCAGGCCCGGCTGCTCGCCATGTGCTGCCAGCCCTGCAGCAGGCACCGTACGGGGGCGAGGATGTCGCCGTTGTCTTCGACTGCCTCGACCTCGGCAACCGGGCCATCGTTGACCACTTCCAGTTCGAAGACGACCGCACCATGCTGGTCTGCTTTGCTCTGGACCGGCCGCAGAACCGGCCCCTTGCCACCAACGACGGCTGGGTGCCCGGCGGGCCGGTTCACCCGGTGCGCGCCGTGACCGCATCACCGTGGACTCCACCCTGTCCACGAACGTGGGCGCGCCTTCCGAGAGCGCGAGGGTCTGAAGGCTGCTGCTTTGCGCCTTGCTGCCTGCGCCTCGGCCGGGCGGCCCAGCCCCTCCAGCACAATGCCGAGGCTGTCCAGCGAGGCGGCGAAGCCGGGACAGTAGCGGTCGGGGTCGATCCTGACCGCACCACGGAACAGGTCAACGGCTTCCTGGGCGAGTGGCAGCGCCTCGGCCGGGCGGTCCAGCTCCGCCAGCACAATGCCGAGGCTGTCCAGGGAGTCGGCAAGTTCGGGGCGGTAGCGGTCGGGGTCGGCCTCAGCCAGGCCACGGTAGAGGTCAACGGCTTCCTGGAGGGGTGGCAGCGCCTGGGCCGGGCGGTCCTGCCCCGCCAGCACAATGCCGAGGCTGTCCAGGGAGTCGGCAAGTTCGGGGCGGTAGCGGTCGGGGTCGGCCTCAGCCAGGCCACGGTAGAGGTCAACGGTTTTCTTGGCTTTCTTGGCCGCCCGCGACCGTACCGCCCCCTGCAGCTCAGTAACGATCACGAACCACGCGGCCACGATCCCGGCCCAGGCCCACCAGGGCAAGGGCCCTCCGCCCAATGAAATTGCGAGGAGCGCCCCAAATGTCCCTCCGGCGAGGATATCCGCGCCACAGCGACGCCAACGTCTCGGCTCCATGACTTCACCGCTCCCAGACCTGGTCCGCCAGAGGCTGTCCTCCGTCCCTCGCGTGCAGGTGGTGACCGGTGCTTCGGTGCAGCAGAGCGGAGCACCGTGCTCCGGCTGAGCTGCTATGCAGGAGCGGAGTACAGCAGCCCCCTTGGCCACAGGCCACCGACGTCGGCCCTATGGCCATCGTGAACGGTGCGGAAGTCCTCAGCAACCGCATGCGAGTAGTTCGCGTCGAGGGCGACAGCACGTCCCAGGCCAGTGCCTGCATCTTCTCAGTGGTTGGCCCATCCATCGTCGCGCGGCTCCGGACGGACACATGCCACAGTCGTGCACAACGGGCGGTCAGCCACGGTCAACGACGGTGCCCAGGCGCGGGGTGACAGAACCTTACGAGTGGCTCGATCGACCCGGAAAGAACGTAGGGCGCCATCAGCCCAGCCGGTCCCGGTCGACGTCATGGCCCATGCGCTCACCGCGCAGTTCACCGTGATGTCCCGGATCCAGGAGCGGACCGGCATCCGCTTCGTTCACGCCACGGACATGGAGGACGGGTTCGCCCGCGGCACCTGGAACCCGGGCGACATCACCCACCAGGCGTACCGCGCCGCCTTCGGTCCACGTCCATGCGCCGGGCGTTCACGGGGTTTCGCCGAGATAAGCGCCAAACCCGCCAATATTGATCTTGAACGTCAGCGCTGGCTGCCGTCGGGCTGCGGGGTCGCGTTCGGCGACGTGTCGGGCGACTGCGTCGACGCCGGGGCGGGCGTACCGCTCCAGGGGTGCCGGCCCGCGCCGCGGTGCAGGTGGGCGGGGACTGGTACGACTGCTTCCCGCTTCCGGACGGCGCGACGGCACTGATCATCGGCGATGTCACCGGCCACGATCTGCCCGCGGCGGTCAGCATGGGACAGCTGCGCAACATGTTGCGCGCGCTGGTCTGCGACCGGCTCGAACCGCCGGGCGACGTCCTGCGCCGCCTGGACGTGATCAGCCACACCCTTTACGGCGGGCACACCGCGACCTGTATCTACGCCCATCTCGAACCCGGCCCGCACGACAGCTGGCAGCTGGAATTCGCCAACGCGGCCATCCACCACCACTCAGGGGGGAGGCCCCGGTGTCGCACGACGGTGATACTCGCTACCTGACCACCGGCCACGGCGTCCTGCTCGGCATCGAACCCGACACGCCCCGGCCCAGCAGCACCCACACACTTGCGCCGGATTCCACCTTGCTGCTCTACACCGACGGCCTGATCGAACGCTCCGGCGAAGACCTCGACCGCGGTCTCGCCCCGCTGCGTCAGCACGCCGCAGCCCTGACCCACGAACCGCTGGCGGTCTTCGGTGACGAGCTCCTCGCCGGCCTGGCCCATGGCGGTAACGACGACATCGCCCTCCTCGCGGGGGCGGGGCGTGACGTGTCGTCGGTGCGCGCTGACGAGCGGGCGACGGTGGTCACATCGCGGGCCCCGAGGCGCAGGGCGGACAGCGTCGCGGCGGTCGCGTCCGCCCCCGCACGTCGCCGGCTACGCGGCGGGGGTGAGTTCGGCTTGGCCGAACAGCAGGGCGTAGCCGGTGGGGAGCTGGTGGAGGATGCGGGTGATCAGGTCGGGGCCGGCGTGGGCGCCGACGGCCGCGAAGACGGATCCGGTGTCCCAGCGGGTGGTGGCCAGGGAGGCGCCGGAGCGGGCGGCGAGGTCCTTGACGAACGCCCAGCCGGTCAGCGACCGGGTGTCGGGGATCTGCGCGGTCAGCACGCGTGCGGCCTCCAGGGGCAGGCAGGCGGCGAGGTCCACGCGTTCATCGCCGGTCAGCTGACGCCCCAGTCCCGCCAGGACCAGACGGACGGCCTCGTCGGCCTTCTCGCGGGTGGGGTAGGCGCCCTCGTGGCGGACCCTCTCCAGCATCTGCTCGTACGCCGTTCCGTACGGTTTCTGGTGCTCAAGCGGTACGCGCGCGTCGGAGATCACTGCGGTGTATGCCTTTCATGGAGCCTTGGGGGGTGCGGGGCGCGGCACCCCCGGGTCTTGGTCAGGTGGGCTGGGGGCGGCCGAAGAGGAGGTCGTAGCCGGCGGGGAGCTGGAGCAGGATCTGGCCCAGCAGGTCCTCGCCGGCGGCGTCGGCGACGGTGGACAGCACGGCGCTGACGTCCCAGGCCGCGGTCTGCTCGGTGGCGCCTTCGATCCACGCGGCGGTTGCGCGGACGAACCGCTCCGGGGGCAGCGGCTCGGCGCTCTGCAGCGGGTTGAGCAGGATCAGGGCGAACTCCTCAGGCAGGCGCGCCGCCAGCTGGGCGCGGACGTCGCCGACCAGGTGCGCGCCGAGGAGCGCGAGCACCACACGGGCCGCGCGCTCGGCTTCTGCCAGAGTGTCGTACTCGCCGCGTTCCTTCACGTGGCCGAGGAACGCTTGGTGTCGCAGAGTCATTTCGGCCGCCACCCCTTCTTCTTCGGGCTGCTCACGGGGATGCGGAGAGCGAGGTGAGGGCGAGATCAGGTGCCCGCCCTCCGCACCCGTCCGTCTGGTGTCAGCCGGAGATCTCCTTGCGGCCGGACCCGACGCCGATGGAGATCTTGCGGGGCTTGGCGCGCTCGGCGATCGGGATGCGCAGGGTGAGCACGCCCGCGTCGTAGTCGGCCTGGATGTGCTCGGTGTCGAGGGTGTCGGCGAGCACGATCTGGCGGGAGAAGACACCCAGCGGCCGCTCGGACAGCTCCATCTGCACGTCGTCGGCCTTCGCCACCGGCCGCCGCTCGGCCTTGACGGTGAGCATGTTCCGTTCGACGTCGATGTCGATCGCGTCCGCGGTGACGCCGGGAAGGTCGAAGGCCACCACGTACTCGTCGCCCTCGCGGTAGGCGTCCATCGGCATCGCCGACGGCCTCGACCAGGTGCCCGGGCCCATCAGCTGCTGCGCCAGCCGGTCCAGCTCACGGAAGGGGTCGGTGCGCATCAACATCGTGAAAACACCTCCAGCAGGTTCAGGCAGTTGCTGCCAATGCGCTTCACTGACACCGTTGTAACATGTCATCCAATGGATGACAAACATGATGTCGTCGACGTGATGACCGTCCGAGGGAGGTGCCCGTGACCGCAGCCGACCAGCCGTCCACGACCAGCACGAACGCCCACAGCCCGGCGTCCTTTCTCGCCGCTGCGGCGGCCCTTGCCGCCATAGACGACGCCCTGCGCGATGCCCAGCACGAGACCCCCGACGCCGCCGGCCCCGGTCCCGAGCAGGCGCTGGCCTCCCTGATGCTGCTGCGGCAGGTGCGCGAGCAGCTCGCCGGCTGGGAGACCGGCCTGATCGAAACCGCCCGCGAGGCGGGCGCCAGCTGGGCCGACCTCGCCCGCCCCCTCGGCGTCGCCAGCCGCCAGGCCGCCGAACGCCGATACCTGCGCGGCCGCCCCGGCGCCGTCGGCACCACCGGCGAGCAGCGCGTGACGGCCACCCGCCAGGCCAGGGCCGCCGAACGCGCCGCTGTCACCTGGGCCCGCGCCAACGCCGCCGACCTGCGCCGCCTCGCCGGACAGATCACCGCGCTCGCCCACCTCGCGCCCGAAGCGCGCTCAGCTCAGGCCGCCCTGTATGCCGCCCTCGGCGCCACCGACGCCGCCGAGCTCATTGCCCCCCTGACCGGCATGCGCCCCTACCTCGATGCCCACCACACCGGCCTCGTCAAATGCCTGGACGCCCTCGACGACCGGCTCACGGCGACAGCAGCTGACGATGCCTGACTCCCATCACAGAGAGTCACAAAATGCGGGTGCAGTCCGGCCTGCCCCGGATCACGCCGACGGCGGGCAACGATTCGTCTCGGCCCGAGTCCTATCCGTTCATGACGTTCCCACAGAAAGGGCCCCACATGGGTAGCAGTGTCGAGACGCTGGAATTCCAGGCTGAGACCCGCCAGTTGCTCCGACTGGTGATTCACTCGATCTACTCGAACAAGGACATCTTCCTGCGCGAGCTGATCTCGAACGCCTCCGACGCACTGGACAAGCTGCGGCTGGAATCGCTGACCGACTCCAGCCTCGTCGAAATCGACACCACCGACCTGCACATCTCGGTGGATGTCGACAAGGACGCCCGCACATTGACCGTCCGTGACAATGGGATCGGCATGAGCCGGGACGATCTCGTGGAGCTGATCGGCACGATCGCCAAGTCCGGCACCGCCGGCCTGCTGGAGAAGATCAAGGAGTCCAAGGACGCCGCCACCGCCGAGAGCCTGATCGGGCAGTTCGGCGTCGGCTTCTACTCAGCGTTCATGGTTGCCGACAAGGTCACCCTGCGCACCCGGCGGGCCGGCACCGACTCCGGCACCCAGTGGGAGTCCGATGGCGAGGGCGCCTACACCATCCAGGCCGTCGACGGCCTGCCCGTGGGCACCTCGGTCACCCTGCACCTCAAGCCCGCCGACAGCGAGGACGGGCTCGCCGACTACCTGTCCGAGTCGAAGATCCGTCAGATCGTCAAACAGTATTCGGACTTCATCCGCTGGCCTATCCGGATGGCCACCGAGCGCACCGACGCCGAGGGCGAGACCACCCGCGACGTCGACACGCTCAACTCGATGAAGGCGCTGTGGGCCCGGCCGCGCACCGAGGTGACCGAGGACGAGTACAACGAGTTCTACCAGCAGATCAGCCACGACTGGCTGGCCCCGGCCGAGACGATCCATATGCGCGCCGAGGGCACCTTCGAGTACGAGGCGCTGCTGTTCATCCCCTCGCAGGCACCCTTCGACCTGTTCTCCCGCGAGACCAAGCGCGCCGTGCAGCTGTACGTCAAGCGGGTGTTCATCATGGACGACTGCGAAGCGCTCATGCCCAACTACCTGCGCTTCGTCAAGGGTGTCGTGGACGCCCACGACCTGTCGTTGAACGTCTCCCGCGAGATCCTCCAGCACGACCGCCAGATCCGCGGCGTGCGTCGGCGCCTGGTCAAGAAGGTCCTCGGCGCCATCAAGGACATGCAGTCCAAGGACACCGAGCGCTACGCGAAGGTGTGGGCGCAGTTCGGCCGGGCGCTGAAGGAAGGCCTGGTCGAGGACACGGACAACACCGAGGCCCTGCTTGAGCTGGTGTCGGCCGCCTCCACGCACGACCCGGAGAAGACCACCACGCTGCGCGAGTACGTCGAGCGCATGAAGGACGGGCAGGACGCCATCTACTACCTGACCGGCGAGACCCGCGCGATGGTGGAGAACTCCCCGCACATGGAAGCCTTCGCCGCCAAGGGGTACGAGGTCCTGATCCTCACCGACCCCATCGACGAGGTGTGGGTGGACCGGGTCCCGGCCTTCGACGGCCGCCGTCTGCAGTCCATCGCCAAGGGCCAGGTCGACCTCGACGAGTCCGCCAACGGGGACCAGGAAACCGACGCCGAGAAGGCCCAGCGCGAGCAGGACTTCGCCGCCCTGCTGCCGTGGCTGACCACCACCCTGTCCGATCAGGTCAAGCAGGTCCGCCTGTCGTCACGCCTGACGACCTCGGCGGCATGCATCGTCGGCGACGCCCACGACGTGACGCCGACCCTGGAGAAGATGTACCGGGCGATGGGACAGCAACTGCCCACCGTCAAGAGGATCCTGGAACTCAACCCCGCACACCCGCTGATCACCGCCCTGCGCACAGCACACGACGCAGGCGCCGACGACCCCGCACTGGCGGAGATCGCCGAGCTGATATACGGCAGCGCGCTGCTCGCCGAAGGGGGCGACCTGCCCGACCCGGCCCGCTTCACCCGGCTGCTCACCGACCGCCTGCCCCGCACTCTGTAACCATGGGTGCGGCCGGGCACGGCCGAAGCGCCCGGTCACACCCACTCCGACCTCGCCCCCCTCACACTCCCCATGAACCCCCCCCCCCCCCCCCCCCCGACCCCCCCCCCCCCCCCCCCCCCCC
>NZ_JBSGZO010000012.1:0-48645 GCF_053611045.1 Streptomyces sp. NPDC054841
GACGAGAAGGCCGTGCCACTTGACGACGTCGGTGGCGTCAGGGTTCGCGGTCGGCGCGGCGCCGACCGCGGCCTTCAACTGGTCCATGTCCATGGCGAAGCGCGCTTCGATCCGTTCGGTGAGCACGCCCACGACATCCTCAGCGTCATCGGATATGCCGTCGGACAAAAGGGAGACTCCTGTTCTGGAAAGGCCGATGCCTGGGGGAATGTGAGGGGCGGCCGTACCCGGCAGCTCAGCCGCTTACGGGTGTGTGCTGAATTCCTGTCAGTCCAGGCACATGCGGACGTCGCGGTAGACGTACGTGCCGGACACCCAGCCCTTGACTCCGGTCGTCTTGTCCGTGATGTAGAGCCAGTTGCCGCTCTTCTTGTGCACGGTGAACTTGTGGCTCTTGTAAAGCACGCCGAGCGCGGTGGACTTCGAGCTGGCCTTGGACCGGATGGTGACGGCCTTGGCGTGCACCTCGTACGGCAGCGGCGGCAGGTCGTAGCAGCCGCTCGCGGGGGCCGCGGTTACGGCGGCGGGGGCCGCGTTGGCGGTGGTGGCGGACAGTACCGGCAGCGTGAGTGCGCCGAGCATCGCTGCGGATATGGCAATTCGGGTGGAGCGCATGCGAAAGAAACCTCCGTGAAGGCATAGGGATTGTGTGGAATGGCGCCGCGGGAGTTGTCCCGGCGGCTGTATTAAGAGTCCGGAGAATCGCCGGTTTGGCTAACCGGCGATCGTCGGCTATGTTTCGCTGCCCGCATCGGCCTTGGCGCTCAGCGCGAGCGGCCGGGCGGGCGCGGAGCAGGGGCCTTCGCCACACCGGTCGGGCGGCTTGCTGCGGCTGCCGGGCGGACCGGTGGGAGAGGGCCGGCCTCGCCGGTAAGCCGGTCATCGCACCACTGCAGGGCCTCGCCCACCGTGTCGAAGCCGCCCTCGCGCAGGGTGTGCGTCCAGGCGTCGGTGTCGACCTCCTCGACCACGACGCGGAACGGGCTGGGGGCTCGCTCGTCCAGGGCGCGCAGTGCCACGACGGTGACCATGTCGTCCGGGTCGTCGGCGGTGTAGGAGTAGCCCATGGCGTAGTGGTCGCCGTCGCCCGCGAGGCGTCGCTCCAGTGCACGAGTCGCCTCGTCCGCCGGCGGTGGCCCCAGCTCGGGGTCGAGGCCGATGGCGTCGTGCGGGCAGCCGCGGTGGATGAGCCAGGACTGCGCCATCGCGGGCAGCGGCAGCAGGGCCTGCTCGAAGTCGAACGTTTCCTTCTCCCGGTCCCGCTTCAGGTGCACGGCGACGTATTGCGGCATGCCCGGGTGGCCGTAGGTGGCGGTGCGGTCGAAGAGGACGTAGTAGCTGTGTGCGCCGTTGGGGGTGTGGTGTTCGGCGAGGGGGACGAGCATGTCCTCGCGGACGGCGACCTGGCGGTAGAAGTCGAGGTACTTCTCCTCGTCGGCATCGAAGTCGTCGAGCTCGAAGTCGACTTGGGGGATGGACTTCCGAGCCGGCGCCGGTTCGGTGGGAGACAACAAGGGCCTTTCGGTGGGGTTCAGCGCCGCTGCGCCGGGGTGGATGGCGATGTGCCGGGGCGGGCCGGGACCTTCGGCGCCTGGGTCGTGGGCGTCCGTCGGGCGGCAAACAGTGCGGCGCGTCCGGCGTCGGTGAGGGAGACCGGCTGGCCGGCGTGCACGGGGTGGCCGGCATCCCGGACGACCAGGCCCGCGCCCTCCAGCCGCTGCAGCTTGGCGTGAGGGATGCGGGTGCCGGAGGCGGCTGTGACCGACATCCGGCCAGTCAGCAGGTGCTCGTAGAGCTTGGCGCCGCCGGCGATGGCGAGCAGCGCCGCCTGGTCGTCCGTCGAGAGCGGCATTGTGTCGGGCGCGGAGGCCGCCGCGGCCTCGATGGGTTCCAGGGCGGCGAACACCTTCCGGGCAGCGGCATCCCGCGCGTCGGTGGCCTCCTCCAGCTGGTCCACGGTGCGGTCGATACGCGTGAACAGGGCGTCATCGGCGTCGAACTCGCCGCTGGAAAGGCGATTGAGGAGGCGAAGGTAGAAGGCGACGCCGGTCTGGGACTTGGCCAACTCGCGGTGCCGGTCGACCAGGTGGGCATGTGGCTCGTCGAGGACACCACGGTCGCGGTAGGCCCACAGGGTGTCGATGTCGTGGCCGGTGACGGCTTCGATGCGATGGTCGAGCGGGGAGACCGCACGCCTAGCTGGTGTCGGCGCGGGTTCAGGGGGCATAGGCGACGCTCCGTGCGTTCAGCGGATGTGATGGTGCGCGGGGTTCTGTGCGGGACGGGGCAGACCCGGCAGCGCGGTGGGCGGTGGACCGGGCCGGGGCGCGGGAGTGCGGGTGGTCAGCTGCGGGGAACGGGAGCGGGCCGCGTGGGTGCGGGCGCTCAGCGGCCGGCGGGTCATCCCCAGGCGGCGGCCAACCTCGTCGTAGACGTCGTTGCCCGCACGCGGCCGGACCGCGACGACGTGGATCTCCTTCTGGTGCGCGGACTCCGCGGGCGCCATGCGGACGCCGTAGACGACGCGCCAGTCCTTGCGCGAGTCCACGAACAGCTTGCGGTAGCCCTCCAGGTCACCGTCGAGGCGTAGCCCGAAGCGCTGCGCGTTCACGACTTCCTGCAGGTAGGCGAGGGTGAGGTCGCGGATATCGCTGGGGGCTTGGAGGAGATCGGTCAGCGCGCGGGGGTCGAAGCTCAGTCCGAAGGCGGGCTGTCCCTGTCCCGCGGTCATGACGTCGGCTCGTCCGGCTCGGGTGTCCCGGCGGCTTCCGCCGTGGCCGCCGTCTCCGTGCGCACGGACGGCGGCGGTCCGGGCAGAAGGCGGTGCGCGGGCCGGTCGGGAGAGGTCATGCAGGCCGACAGCGGCCCGCCCGGTGCGCGGATCGCCGCAACGGCGTGGGTGAGGAAGTCCCGGTGCCACACGAACAGGCCGCTCAATCCGGCTTCGGGGTCCTTGTGCTGCTGGTACGCAAGCCACAGGGCGTGGAGCCAGGCCACGACATCGTCGTGCTCCTGCCACTGCAGGCACCAAGGCGCCGCGGTGGTGACTTCCGACCCGTACACCGGGAGGAAGAAGTCATCGACCCAGTCCGACAAGGCGTCGAGTTCGTCCTCCCTTTCCTCCCCGTCGAGTTCCAGGATCGGGCGGGGCTCCGGCGGAGCAGCGGCAGGCGGCCCGCCGAGCCCCGGCATGCCGAATGCGGCGAACGGCGATCCGTTCGGCTCCGGGGCGGACGCGAGGTGGTCGAGTTGCTGCGCCTGTTGCGCCGACTGCTCCATGAGCCGTCGAACGCTCGCCTCGATTCCCTCCAGCTGCGGATCGGGAATGCGTACCGGCTCCAACTCCCCATCGTCAGACGGTTTTATGGATTCGGGCATGAAAAAGTTGGGCCTCCAACGAGACGCGGAATGAGAGAGGGCGAAATCGGCGATGCGCGGAGCGCCAGCGAGTTACAACTCCGCTTCGTCGGATTGCCGACTGGGGCGCCGGTCGCCTTGACCGGAAGCACGCTCGCGGCTCAGACGGTGAGAATCACGTCGTCTTGCGTGAGGGTCGCGCGGATCGTTTCGGTGAGCCAGTCGGCCGCGATCGACGCGTAGTGCTCGGTCTTCTCCACGCCGATGAAATCCCTGCCTTCCAGCAGAGCTGCCACCCCCGTGGAGCCGGAGCCGGCACAGAAGTCGAGCACCGTGCCGCCCTCGGGGCTGATCTTGACCAGCTCACGCATCACCTCGACGGGCTTCTGCGTGATGTGCTGACGCTTCGCCCCCGAGGGCTGCGAGGCCGAGTACAAGCCGGGCAGATAGACCGGGTTCCGGGAGCCGTCGATCGCCCCCTTGCTGGCCCAGACAATGAATTCACAGTTCTGGGTGAACCGGCCCTTCTGCGGCCTGGCCTGCGGCTTGTGCCAGGCCAGCACACCGCGCCAAAGCCATCCGGCCGCCTGGATCGCGTCCGTCGTGGTGGGCAGTTGGCGCCAGTCAGTGAACAGCAGCGCGGTCCCGCCGGTCTTCGTGAGGCGGTGGGCTTCGGTCATTATCTGCGTCAGCCAGAACGAGTAGGACCTCTGGTCCATGTTCTCGCCGGTGAAGTCGGCGAGGTCGTTCTTGGAATCGGCAGAGGTGTACTTCTGCTTCGCGGAGCGGGTCGTGCGCTCCTTCGCGGTCCGACCGCCGGAGTTGTACGGCGGATCGGTAATGACAGAGTCGACGCAGCCGTCCGGAAGGCCGGCGAGAACACTGAGGGCGTCGCCCTGGTGCAGGGAGAAAGGCAAAGAGGAACCCCTAATCGGGTGCGGAGTCGCGGAGGGAACTACCCGTCTCGCACAGGAGTCCTCGCGGGCCGGAAGTGGGCATGCAGAAGCCCAGGGCCGCAGACCGAGGAGGGCGAAGGGAGTCCAAAAACTGTAGAGGCGAATCCGCCGACGACCAAGAAGTGCGTTGCTGAGGTGCCGGATTCCGGTACCTCACGCCCATTTTTTGGTCAACCGCCGATCCGCGCCTACTGTTTTTGAACCGCCCGGCGCACACCGCCGCTGGCTACCTTTCCGCCACATCTCACGGAGGTACCCCCTTGCCCCGGCACACCTAGCTCACGGCCCGGCCACGCGGAGCGAGCGGCAACTCGCCCGCGCCGGCCCGTCCCGATCGCCCACCCCGGCCGCCGCGCCCTTCCATCACGCCTCGCGCACGCGGCACGCCGGACACCGCACCCCGAAGGACACGCCCATGACATCTCGCTACCCACCCATGCCCGAAACCGCTGACCGGCGAGCGATCCGCTCCGGTTGAAGGCGCTCGCCGCCGGCATCGGCGTCGTCTTCCTTTCTCCGATCCTGATCGCCGGCACCGGCATGATGATGGCCTCCTCCGCCGACGCCGTGCAGAGCAGCGGCTCCTTCAGCAGCTGCCTGACCGACATCGACACGGACAAGGTCGCCGAGCAGGTCACCAAGATCCTCGACGGGGCGTCCGGCAAGAACGTCCACATCAAGGGCCTTGATCTGCCCGCCGAGCAGGTCCCCAACGCCCAGACGATCGTGGCCGCCGGCCTCTCGCTCGACGTCCCCAAGAAGGGACAGATCGTCGCGCTCGCCACGGCGATGCAGGAGAGCCGGCTGCGCAACCTCAACTACGGCGACAGGGATTCCCTCGGCCTGTTCCAGCAGCGTCCCTCGCAGGGCTGGGGCAGCGCCCAGCAGATCCGCGACCCGGTCTACGCCTCCGAGCAGTTCTACAAGCACTTGCTCAAGGTGAGCGGCTGGCAGCAGATGACCGTCACCCAGGCCGCCCAAGCCGTGCAGAAGTCCGGCCTGCCGGACGCGTACGCGCAGTGGGAGAACCTGGCCACCGCACTGCAGGACGCCATCGCCAAGACCTTCCCGGGCGGCGGCAACGACGCGGACGGCAAGGACGCGGACCAGGACAAGAAGCCGTCGACCAGTACGACCGGCTGCGCGCCGGGCCAGGACGGCTCCGGCTTCGGCCGCATCCCCGAGGGAAGCGTCCCGAAGGGCTACGCGATCCCCAAGGACGCCGATCCGAAGGCGCGCAAGGCCATCGAGTGGGCGATGCACCAGCTCGGCACGCTCTACCAGTGGGGCGGCTCCTGCACGAACTCGCACGGCCCCGACCCCATGGGTCGCTGCGACTGCAGCTCGCTGATGCAGCAGGCGTACGCGCATGTCGGCGTCACGCTCACCCGCACCACGTACACGCAGGTCAACGAGGGTAAGGCGGTATCGCCCGCCCAACTGCAGCCCGGTGACCTGATCTTCAGCCGCGGCAGCGCCGCACGGCCTGAGCACGTCGGCATGTACATGGGCGAGGGCCTCGTCATCGAGGCGCCGCGCACCACCAAGCCAGTCCGGATCACCCCGATCAAGGACTGGACGATTCTCGCCGCCCGCCGCGTCCTCTGACGCCGCCTCCCGCCCGTGTAGGTTCCGATTAGAGATGTCACTGTCCAAGTGATTTGTCGTCAACTTGTCAGTCGACACGCTCTGCTCGGTCCCTGCCAGGCCAGGGGCGTTTGCAGCGCTCTACCGCGCGAGTCCGGTCTTCCGTTGGTTTTCCCGGCTTCTCATCCCCGTTACTCGTGGTGGTGGCCAGTGTCTTGGTGTCGATGACATCGGACACGAAGGGGTGGCCATGGCGGTGGAATTGGGCGAATCGGGCACGACAGAAGGTCGGACGGTTCGGGCCCTGTACCGGCGGGCTGGTGATCAGCTGGTCGAGGTGAGCTTGGACCGGTTGTCCGTGGAGGAAGTGGCGGCCGGGCAGCCGGTCCGTGAGTTCCGGTGGTACCGGGGCCGCAAGCACTACTCGGGCTGGTACCACGCGGCGACGACGGGCCGGTTGGTTGCCTACGAGAGCCGGCTGGAGCTGGCCCGGATTCTGCTGGCCGACTTCGACCGGGACGTCGTGAACATCGCGGCTCAGCCGTTCCAGCTGATCGGGCCGGACGGTGACCGCCTTCGCCGTCACGTCCCCGATCTGTTCCTTGTCCATGCCGACGGCCTGGTGACCGTCGTGGACGTCAAAGCCCCCTCACGCATGAAGGATTCCAAGGTGATCGCGCAGTTCGACTGGACACGCCGGCTGTGTTCGAGCCGCGGCTGGGTCTATGAGACCTGGTCGGGGGCGGAGCCGACGGTGGTGGAGAACGTGCGCTTCCTCGCCTGCTACCGGCGCCGCCGCCTGCTGGAGGCTTCCCTGGTTCCCCAGGTGCTGGAGACGGCTCGCCGCCAGTCGACGATCGGCGGCATCGAGGCGGCTCTGGCCCCGCAGTATCCGGCCGAGGCCGTCCGGCCGGTCGTGCTGCATCTGCTGTGGTCCGGTGATCTCCTCGCCGAGCTCCGGGCCCCGCTCGGCGGCGCGACCAGCATCCGGGCGGCGGCATGAACGGGCAAGCGGTGGAGGTCTTTGCGGGGGCACGTCTGTTCTTCGACGGCGAGGTCATCGAGGTCGTGGAGCTCGACGGGCTTCGGGTGACGGCACGCAACGAGCGCACGGGTGAGTTCAGCGCGGTCCCGCTCGGCCGACTGGCGGCCGGAGCACGCCCCGGCGAGACCTCGCGGCCGAGTGCCGCGGACGGTGTCGGGGTGCTGATGGCGAGCCTTTCGGCTGCCCAGCGCACAGCGCTGCGGGAGCGTGCTGACCATGTCCGAGAGGTCCTGAGCGGTTTTCGGGCCGGGCATGCGGACAGCGCCCTGGCGTCCGAGCCGCGGCCGGGGTTCGACCCCGACCTGCCGCTGAAGGACCGTGCCTCGGCGAAGGCCGCCGAGCTGGGTGTTTCGCCGCGCACGTTGTGGCGGTGGATGAATGCCTACCGCGAGAGCGGTGAGGCCGGTCTTATCGACGCACGGGTGGTGAAGGGCAACGGTTCACGGGTCGACCCTCGGTGGGAGGAAGCGGTCCGGCGGGTGATGGCGGAGTCGGTGGACGCCTCGACCCCGACCCGTTCGGCTCTGCTGCGGCGGGCGGCGGAACGCCTTGTCGCCGAGTACGGCGAGGGCACAGTCCCGGTTCCGGCCCGGAGCACGGCTTACGGCCGGCTCGCCACGCTGGCCAAGGGCACGAACGCGGTGTCAGGCAGCGCGAAGGCTCGCCGTTCGATCGCCGCCCGGCCGCAGGGCACCTACGGTCGGCTGCGGGCAACCCGACCGGGCGAGTACGTGGTCCTGGACACCCAGGACCTGGACATCTACGCCATGGAACCGGTGACCTGTCGCTGGGTTCCCCTCCAGCTCACCGTTGCCCAGGACTTGTTCTCCCGCTGCATCGTCGGCCTGCGGGTGACGGCTTGTTCGACGAAGGCGGTCGACGTCGCCGGGGTGCTGTTCGAGGCGTCCTGCCCGCCGCTGGAGCAGGCGGCCCGGACAGGGCTGGCGCCCTACCACGGCCTCTGGGACGAGGTGGTCTTCACCGAGGAGGGGCTGCGGCCAGGCGGTGGACTGTGTCCGCCCGAGACCCTCGTCATCGATCACGGGCGGGCGTTCATGTCGGCCCACGTCATCGGCGTCTGCACCCGGCTGGGCATGTCCATCCAGCCGGCCCAGCCGAAGAAGCCCACGGACAAGCCGACCGTCGAACGCTTCTTCCGCACCCTGCGGGAGGGGCTGATCCAGCACCTGCCTGCCTACAAGGGGCCCGACGTCCACAGCCGCGGCGAGACGGTCGAGGAGGCCGCGTTCTTCTACATCCACGAGGTCGAGGAGATCATCCGCGAGTGGATCAGCGAGGTCTATCACCGGCGCGAGCATGACGGGCTGGTCATCCCGCAGTGGCCGAAGCTGTCGCTGTCGCCGCTGGAGATGCTGCGCATCGGCCTGGGGCGGGCGGGACGACTGCGCATGCCCGCGGCGCCGGGGCTGGCCTTTGAGTTCCTGGCCGTCAAGCCCCGCACGATCCAGCACTACGGCGTCGAGGTCGACGGGCTGCGTTACAACGGGCCGGTGCTGGACGGCTACCGCAACGCGCCCAGCCCTTACGGGGGCATCTTCGGCAAGCAGTGGCCGATCCACGTCAATCCCGACGATGTCCGCTTCGTCTACTTCCAGGACCCGGACGACGGCTCCTGGCACCCGCTTCAGTGGGAGCACGCTCCCGCACTGAACATGCCGTTCAGCGGAGAGGCCGCCGCCTACGCCCGGCGGCTCGCCGCCCGCAAGGGACGGCACATCGACGCCTCGCAGGCCCTTGCGGATCTGCTGGCTCGCTGGGATGCCGGCATGGTCACCGACCGGCGCGAGCGCCGCATGGCGGTGCGGCTGTCGGCTGAACGCAGTGCCCTGGTCCTGCCGGTGCTGCCCGAGCAGAACGGCCCTCTCACCCCGCCCGGGCTGCAACTGGTGCCTGAATTGCTGGTCGGTGACGGCGACGAGGAAGACGAGATCTTCGACGTCCCGGACGGCAACGACTTCTACGCCGACGCCTTCGAGGTGATCGAGTGAAGCAGCCGAACCTGTTCAGCCTGTCCCGCAAGGAAGGCTGGCGTCGCTTCGCCGACGCCCCCGCCCGGCAGCGGCCCGACAGGCTCACCCGCGCTCAGATCTCCGCCCTCAGTGAGACCGCGGCGGAGGACTACAACGACGCCCGCCACGACTGGCACGCCAACTTCGGCATCGTCAACACCCCGCAACTGTCCACGATTCATGAGGAGTTGGACCAGATCGTGGCCAGCAACCGGCAGGACGGCGACCGCATCCGGTCCGCGGCCGTCATCGACGCCCTGCCCGGACTCGGCAAGACCACCATCGCCAACATCTACGGCCGCACCTTCGACCGGCAGCAGATGCGCCGCCTGTCCCCGGTGACCGACGGCGGACACGAACGCATCCCGGTCTTCCGGGTCGGCCTGACCTCCAACACCACCCTGCGCACTCTGAACCGGATGATCTGCGAATTCTACGGGCACCCGGCCACCGACCGGGCCAACGCCGCAGCCCTGGCCAGCCACGCTCTGGACTGCGTGCTGTCCTGCGAGACCCAGCTCGGGATCATTGACGACATCCACTTCATCGACCTGGACCGCCGCGACGGGCTGGCCGTGTCCAACCATCTGAAGTGGCTGGCCAACGAGCTCCCGGTGACCTTCATCTATGTCGGGGTCGGGCTGGCAGAGCGGCGGTTCTTCGCCGACGGGCTGACCGGGAAGAACACCGTGCTGGCCCAGACCGCCCGCCGCTGGACCCGGCTCGGGGTCGACCCGTTCCGCCTGGAGACCGACCAGGGCCGCAAGCACTGGCGGAGCCTGTTGAAGGCCACCGAGTCCCGTCTGGTCCTGGCCGATCATCGGCCGGGCATGCTGGTGCGACTGGCGGACTACCTTTTCGAACGCACCAGCGGGCACGTTGGGTCGTACTTCACCCTGGTCCTGCGCGGTTGCTACCGCGCGATCCGCACCGGCGCCGAGACCCTCAACCGCACGGTTCTCGACGGCGTCCGGCTGGATGAGGCATCCGAGCAGGCCCGCCAGCGGATGGCCGCCGCCCTGGCCCACGGCACCATGCCCTCCGCACTGGGGGACACGGCATGAGCGAGACACGTGTGCTGCCCTTGCGCGTCGCTCCGCTGTCCGGGGAAGGTCTGGACAGCTGGCTGGAGTCTCTGGGCCGCCGCAGTGGCCTGCCGCTGCCAGCCATGTTGGACATCCTGCAGCTGCCGCGGGTGTTCACCACCCGTCTGCTGGTCACCAGCCTTCAGCCGCACGTCCTGCGGCGCCTGGAGGAGGTCACCGGCCTGCCTGCCGGTCGCCTTGATGCGATGGTGTTCAGCGCCGCCATGCCCTGGGGCCCGCAGCGTCAGCCCCGCTGCCGCTACTGCCCGCAGTGCCTGGCCGAGCGCGAGGGCCGCTGGCTGCTGCGCTGGTGGCTGCCCTGGGTGTTCGTCTGCACCACGCACCAGGTGCTGCTGCACGATGTCTGCCCCCGTTGCCAGAGCGCCCCGCGGCGCCGCCTGCCCCGCCGAAGCCACCTCCACCCGCCGGCCAGTTGCCTGCGCACGCCCCGCGGCGAATCGATCTGCGGCACCGACCTGAGCACCACATCCTTGCTGTCCCTCCCGGCTGGGCATGCGTTGCTCCAGGCCCAGGGCTGGATCGACGACCTGCTCAGCCGGGACGATCCCGCCCAGGCCCACACGGTGTTCTCCGACTTGAACGCCTGCACCACCTGGCTGCACCGCACGATCCGCACCACGGATCTCGACGATCTCGGCGCCGTGGTGACCGAGGGCTGGGCCCGGCAGCCGCGCCCGACCCGCCAGACCCGGCTCCAGGCGCTGTCCCCGGCGGTCCGCGGCGTCATCGCCGCCACCGCGCAGCCCGTCCTCGCGGGCACGGACGCCGAAGCCATCGACGTCATCCGCCGGCTGCGACAGCGCGAGCACCCCACGGGCTCTCCCCTGCCGCAGGGGATGGACTTCCATCAATGGCCACGCCTGTCCGCTGTTGCTCACCGGCGGTTCCTGCAGGCCGCCGACCCGGACATGCGCGCCTTGGACCGGCTGCGCCTGCGATCGGCCACGCCCCGCGCCGGTTACCCCGCCGCCGACTCCACCGTGTCGACCGGCCGCATCCGGCATGTTCCCCAACTGCTCTGGCCCACCTGGACAGTCCGGCTCATGCCGCACGTCGGCACGGACGAGGACTACTTCCGGGCCATGGCCAGCGCACTGGTTCTGCTGCCCGGCGAACCGCAGCGCACCCCGGGTGAGGTCACCGGCCGGCTCCACCCATATCTGTCGGACACCATGGGCTTGGTGCTGCGGCGGATCACCCGCGCCCATCCCGACGTGCTGATCGCGCTCTGCCGGCTCGCCAATCATCTGGACGATCATGGCGGCGCCATCGACTACCAGCGCCGCCGGGATCTCGTCCCCGATCAGCCCATCAGCTACGACACCTGGAAGCAGCTGTGCTTCGCCACCGGCACGCAGCCCGGCGACTGTCTCCACCGGGCCGCTCAGACCCCTCGGTTCGTCCAGGCCCAGCGCTACCTGCACCAGCTGCTGACCGGATCGGACCTGGCCGACCCCGCGCACCCCCTGGCCTGGCAGTCGGCCCGCGACCGCAGCCGCTACCTCGCCTTCCTTCCCGCCCTCACCCTCGACCAACGCCATGCTCTGCACGAACACGCCCGTTCCCTCCTCGAAGGGCTGGGCATCACCGAACCCCTCACCTGGGAACCGCCCGACCAATGCGCTACCGGTCTGTCACTGCCCGGCCCACCGCTCACCGACATCGATCTGGACACCCTCAAGCGCCTTGTGTTCGCCGAACAGCGCACCCCCGGGGAGGCCGCCCAGCACCTGGGCATGACCATCACGCACGTCCGCTTCGCGCTTGAGCGCATCGGCGCCGAGCCGCAGGAATGGACGAGCCGGCACTCACCGCTGGCTGCCTGGCGGCTGCGCGAGCAAGCCCGCACGATCCTCACACCCGAGTTCCTGGAGGGCGAATACACCCAGCAGGAAAAGACGCTCACCCAGATCGCGCAGGAGACCGGCCTGCCCCGGCACATCGTCGTCGAACAGGCCCGCACGGTCGGGCTGACGATCTACTACTCCCGGCGCCCCCACCCCATCGACGAGGACTGGCTCCGCGAGCAATACCTCACCCGCAAGCGCTCCACCTACGACATCGCCCGGGAGGTCGGCACCCAGGACGAGACGATCCGCCGCCGACTCCAGCACCACGGCATTGCCCTACGTCCCCAAGGCGTTCACAGCCGGACCGTCATGACCTCCAAGCTCGACCCCTCCATCACCCATGATGTCCGCGCGGCCGTCGAAGGCACGCTGCACGGCTGGCTGCGACTGCACCGCTTCCAGATCGCCATGGCCTTCCCGTCCCTGGAAACGGCGGCGAGCTACCTCAAGGCCGAACGCAGCGCCCTCGTGACCCAGTTCCAGCGACTCGAGCACGACCTCGGCACCGCTCTCTTCCACCGATCCGCATTCAACAAGCCCCAGCGCCCCAGCCCACGCGGCCAATCGCTGCTACACGACCTCGCGCACGAACGGGTACAGGAACTTGTGCGCAACGCCCTCAACAGCGACCAGTTCGTCGCCATGCCCGACGAAGACACGCTCGCCCGGGCGATGGAGAGCCTCGTCACCCGCCGACCTCCCGGCCCCCTCAAGCCCTACGACAACATCCCGGTCCCACGCATCCGGATCCGAGCCGAGACGCTCACACTCCTCCACGATCTCGTCGACCGCGCGCCTGCAGAATTCTTCGGATCCCAGGTCAGCGCAAGGACTGGTCTCAACCAAGGCAGCGTCTCGGACCGCCTCCGCCAGCTCGAAAGAGCCGGCTGGCTCAGCAGCAGGCCCGAAGACGACGCCAGCTGGCTCAGCCGGGCAACTCCAGGACGCGGCGCGGGACGACGCCGCACCTACTACACGCTCACCGCCGCGGGACGCCGCGCCGCGGAGCACGAACTCCAGCAACGCGCACCACAGCTCACATCGCTCCCGGCCGCGCCGGCAGGGCGCGATATCGGTCGAACGCCTCACGAGCATCCGGAACGAACTCCCGATGCCGGACCAGGTCCGTCAGTTCGGACTCAGTCAACCAGTCATGCCAAGCGACCTCCGAAGAGTCGGGCCGGACCGGTTCCGTGACGACGACCTCATGCAGACCGAGCCAATACGGGCTGATCACGCCCTCACACAAGAACTTGAACAGGAAACGAGGACGGGCATGAACACCAAGTTCTTCCGCCAACTCCCGTGCAGCAGCATCCTCATACGACTCGGCCACGTCCACCGCGCCTCCGAGCATCCAGTTGATCTGCCCCGGGAAACGAGTGTCATCGTCCGGACGGCGGTGGACAAAGAACCGCCCCGCACGGTCGCGGCACACGATCGTCGATATGCGATGCAGCCACCGCTGACGAATCGCCTCCCCCCTCTCCACCACAGCCAGCACCTCGTCACGCTCGTCAACCCGCTCAACAAGTTCACCCACGAACCAGTCCTACCGGTTCGCAGCCGCGCCGACACGAGCCAGCACCACGTCGGCCAACTCCTGCGGGGTCAGCTCGCCGTCCAGAAACACGGTGTCGCTGGGCAGGGTGTCAGTCGCGGCCATGCACGGCGCGATCTTGTCCTTGCACCAGCGTCGAACCTTCTCGTCCTGCTCAGGGTTGTCCGGGGTGAAGCTCCGGCCGTCGATCCTCCGCTCCAGAACCTCTCGGGAAACCTTGAGGAAGAAGTGGTGGACGTCGATGCCCGCATCCGTCAACGCGCCGAAGATCTCACCGACATAGCCGGGGTTGACCAAGGTCATGGGGACCAGAACCGGACGGCGGTACTCCTCAACCAGCCCTACGGCCAGGTTGGCGACCTGCCGCCGCCACAGCCGAAGGTCCTGGAAGTCGCCGGTCGGCACCTCCACGATCTCCCGCAGCACATAGCCGACCATCTCCGGGTCATAGACCAGGGCCTCAGGCCATCGCGGACGCAGCTCGTCTACCAGCGTGCTCTTCCCGCTGCCGAACGCACCGTTCACCCAGACGATCAACGCGATCCTCCCCGCCCCGGTTGCCAGGCCCGCACATCGAGCCCGGCGCGTCGGATCAGCATGCCGCGCGAATTAGATCAGGGCGAACGCCATTGCAGATCATGCCCGAAAGATCGCCAAGTGGGTCCGGATCCCGCCGCCGAACTGGGTCACCTCACGTTGTCGAAGCCACCCCACGAGTCCTGCGTCCTCGGGCAGATCCGCCCGAGCCCCGCATCCAGCCCGAAGAAACCGACAGCCCGGCTGGACAAACCCACCGCCAGATCATCGAGACAACCACGCAAGGTCGCAGGTCACCGCAGCGTCGGCTGACAAACCAGATCGGAACCTACAGCCCGGCACCGCTCCAGGCGGGCCGCCGCCGCGGCCCCTTCCGCGCCCCGAGTGCACCTCCCCCTCCGCTTCCCCTTTCCCGCCGGCCCTCGCCTGGCCCGCGTATGCAAGGAGCCCCGCCACACCTATGTCTGTCCCTCTCGCAGACCGCGTCATCCAGCTCGCCTACGACCCAGGAATCTCGCCCAAGGGCGGTGGCCTGCCCGGCCTGAGCGTGCTGAAGAACGTCGTCAACAGCATCAACATGTTCGGGATCATCGCCGTCGTCGGCGCCCTCGCCGTCTCGCTCGGCGTATGGGCCTGGGGCCACCACACCGGTGGCCACCAGGCCGAGGCCAACGGAAAGAAGGGCGCGGTCGTAGCCGCCGGCGCCGCCCTCGGTCTGGGTGCCGCGAACGGTATCGTCGCGTTCTTCTCCGGCCTGGGGTCTCAGGTCCATTGATGCGGAACCGATTCCCCTCCTTTTCGCTGTCCTCGTACGGAACGGGCTGGTCAGCCAACCGGCGCATCGCGATCGTCGCCTCCGCCGTCGCCGTCCTGCTCGCCATCGCCGGGATCGTCGCTCTGCTGACCGGCGGCGGCAACGGCCACCAGGCCCCGGACACCGCCGCGCCCGCCCCGACTGGCAGCCCGTCCTCCTCCGAGGCCGCCCCGAAGCCTTCCTCCGGATCCGGGTCGGTGTCCAAGCCTCCGCAGATCGCCGAACCGGTCGCCTACGCCAAGGCGGCGGCCCAGATGCTGTGGTCCTACGACACCCGCGACACCAACCGCGACCAGCAACTGGCCGGCATGCGTGCCTGGATGACCACCGAGACCAAGTACGCCGACTGGGCCTCGGTCTCCGGCCAGGTCCCCGATCCGCTGCTGTGGTCACGGATGGCCGACCAGGACCAGCACGCCACCGCCAGCGTCACCGAGGGCCACTACCCCTCCGCGTTCAAGGCGGCCCTGGCCGACGACCCGTCCGCGATCACCGAGGCGTACATCTACGTCGTCACCGTCAACGGCAAGCAGACGCTCAGCTGGAAGAACGGCGGCGGCGGAGCCGAGGAACGGGCCGTAACTCTCGCCGTGCAGTGCCGCCCGAACCACGACTGCACCCTGGCCGCCATCGCACCGAGCGTCACGCAGTGACCCGCGCCTGAGACAAGAAAGGGAGGAGTAACTCCTCGTGGGTTTCTGTGATTTCCCCTTGGCAGACAAGCTGTGCGCCGTCGGCGACGCGGTGGATTTCGCCTCGGACCCCGGCAAGGCCATCGGTGACTGGATGGCGAAGTCCGCCGGTGAACTGGCAGCCGCGGCAGCCGATTTGGCCGCCGAGGCCGTCAACACCACCACGAAGGTGGACCTGAACGCCGGATGGTTCGTCGACAACTACCAGATGTTGCTGCCACTGGGCCTGGTCCTGCTGGTCGCGACGTTCTGCGCCCAGTTGGTCCGGGCAGCCATCCGGCGCGACGGACAAGCGCTGACACAGGCGTTCACCGGCACCATGAGCGGCGTCCTGTTCGCCTTCTGTGCCATCGCCTTCACCACGGTCGCCGTCGAAGTGGTCGACGCCGTCAGCGACGGCCTGTTCAAGACCGCACACCTGAACATCGAGTCGGCCGTGCGCCGCATCGTGAAGGTCAACCAGATCGGCGGCCTGTCCGGCTTGGGCTGGCTCGTGCCAGTCGTCGCCGGCCTCGGCGCAGCCATCGGCGCCTTCCTCTACTGGTGCGTGATGATGGTCCGCAAGGTCGGCATCCTCGTCATGGTCACGCTCGCCGTCTTCGCATCCGCCGGCGGCGGCTGGGAGGTCGCCCGGCGCTGGCGCAAGGGCTGGATCGAAGCCACCGCCACCCTCGTGGTCTCCAAGCTGCTGATGACCGTGATCTTCGTGCTCGGTATCGCCGCCATGGGCAAAACCGAGGCCAAGGACGGCATCGCCGCTCTGGCCGACGTCATGTCCGGCATCGTGATCATGGTCTTGGTATTGCTTTGCCCGTACGCCGTCTTCAAGTTCGTCCACTGGGCAGCCGACGGCACCGATGGCGAGTCCATCCACCGCGCCGGCGGCGCCGGAGCGCAGATCGCCAAGGCGCATGCCGAGAAGGCCGCCCGCAAGGCCGCCGCAGCTGCAGCCACCGCCGGAACCGGTGGCGCTGCCGCCGGAGCAGGCGCCGCACCGCAGGGCCCCGACGCCAGCGGGGGCGGCTTCCCCGGCGACGTTGCCGCCAACCCGACCGGCGGCGGCGGAGAGGGCAATGAAGGTTCACAAAGCGGCGGAACGGGCGTCTCGCCCGGTGGCGATGCCGTCAAGTCCGGTCTGGAGAAGGCCGTCCAGCCCGCGCCGACGAGCGTGTCCGACGACACCAGCAGCCAGGTGGGCGGCAGCCCGGGGCCGGGAGGATCCGGCGCGAATGCCGCGTCCGGCCAGGGCGGCGGATGGCAGTCCGCTCCGCCGACCACGACTCCGCCGCCGCAGGGCGCACCCCCGTCCTCCGGCTCACAGAACGCCACGTCGAGCGGGTCGGCCTCACCGCCGCCGCCTCCGACCGGCCTCTGATCCCCTGCCCGCCTACCGGGGGCGGGACGTGCACGCCACCTCCCGCCCCCGGGTTCCACCCGCGCCTCCAGGACCCGCCCCTTGACTGATCTCTCCGTCGCCCCGGTCACGGTGAAGTTCCCGCACCGGTCCCGCCGCGGCATCCTCCTCGGCCTCTCCCTGCCCCAACTCATTCTTGTTTCTTGCACGTTGGCGGTGCTGCTGATGACGGTGGTCTCCACCGGACTGCTCGGCGCCGTCGCCCTGGCCCCGCTGTGGGCAGCTTCCGGTGCCCTCGTCGCGATCCGCCGGCACGGCCGCTCCCTCATCGACTGGGCACCGATCGTCACCCGCTACGCACACCGCCGCCGTACAGGCCAGACCCTCTGGCTCGCCCGGCCCGTCACCCGGCCCCGGCAGGACGGCGTCCTCCACCTGCCCGGCACCACCGCCTCCCTCAAGGTGGTCACCCCCGGCGACTCCGCCAACGAGGCTGCGGCCGTCCACGACCCGCACCAGCAGACCCTGACCGCCATCGCCCGCGTCAGCAGCCGCGCCTTCGCCCTCCTCGACCCCGCCACCCAGAACCACAACGTGAGCAGTTGGGGACGCGCGCTCGCAGGCATCGCCCGTACCGGTCATATCGCCACCGTGCAGGTGCTGGAGCGCACCGTCCCCGACAGCGGCGACACCCTCACCCGCCACTGGACCCAGAACGGGCAGCCCCAGACCCCCGTCGCCGGACAGATCTACTCCGAACTGGTCTCCTCGGCCGGCCCCGCCGCAGCCCCGCACGAGACCTACCTCGCCATCTCCCTCGACCTCAAAGCCGCCCGGCGCCTGATCAGCCAGGCCGGCGGAGGCTTGACCGGGGCGTTCACCGTCATGGAGCAGACCACCGCCTCCATCGCCCAGGCCGCCCGCAACACCGGACTCCAGGTCACCGGGTGGCTGACCTCGCGGGAGATCGCCGCTGTCATCCGCACCGCCTACGACCCCAAGGCCCTCGCGGCCCTCCAGCAGTGGTCCGTGACCGGCCGCGCCGAGGCCGACCCCGCAGCCGCCGGGCCCGTCGTCCAGTTCGAGGAGTACGACCGCCTCGCCACCGACAGCGCACGGCACGCGACGTACTGGGTGGAGAACTGGCCGCGCACCGAAATGGGAGCCGGGTTCCTGCACGGGATCATGTTCACGGCCGGAGTGCGGCGCAGCCTCTCCCTTATATACGTGCCGCAGGGGCTCGAGTCCGCGCTGCGGGACGTCCAGAGGAAGAAAGCGGCGATCATCGCCGACGCCAATGAACGGGCGCGCCGGGGGCAGGTCGACAGCGAGGAAGACTCCGTCGAGTACGCCGACGTCAAGCAGCGTGAGCGCCAGCTCATCGCCGGGCACGCGGACGTGGCCCTCACCGGCCTGGTCACCGTCACCGCCGAAACCGACGCCCTCCTGGATGCCGCCTGCGCACAGATCGAGACCCACGCCGTCACTTCCGGCGTCGATCTCCGACGGCTCAACTACCAGCAGCCAGACGCCTTCGCCCTCACCGCGCTCCCGCTCGCCCGGACCGCCCTGTGAGCCGGGCCCGTCCCCGCCGGTCAGCACCGTGGCGCCCGCTGCTCTTCGACCATCCGTCACCACCCCTGCCTCCCGGCAGGAAGGACCACCACCTTTGACCTCTCCCACGCGTCCGGACGACGGGCACCCCTACCTCCGCGCCGCGAGCGCCGGAGTCCGCCACCACACCCGGGCCCAATCGCCGTCGGCCGCGAACCCGCCCCGGCCGGCGGACCGGCTGCACCTTGACGTGCTGCACACCCACCTCACCGCCCTGCACCAGCTCTTGGACTGGCTCGCCGAAAGCACTCGGCCTCCGCACCCCGCCGCCGGCCGCCACCTCGCCACCGCGCACACCCGCCTCTGGCAGGCCACCAGCGAGGTCCACTCCGCCTTCCACCTGCTACCCAACAACACAGCAGCAGAAGCCGAGTCGAGCGCATGCCATCCAGAGCGGTTGCCCGAGGGACCGCCCGTGCTCACGATCTGTCAGCGCCACCTCGCCGCCGGACACGTCATCCGCCGCAAGACCACCCCCACCGACCTCCGCCCGCACACCACGGCCTGCGTGCGATGAGCACCACCCGCAGAAACGAGGGCCACCGATGAGCCACCGGCCCGCCCGTCGCGCACGCCGCGCGTCCGCCAGCCCGCTCTTCACCCCCCACGGCACCGACCGCGCCAGCCGCAAGGCCGCCCGTCGCCAGCTCGCCGAGGCCACCGCAAAAGCCCGCGCGGAAGCCAGCGCCCACCAGCCCGAGAGCACATCCGCCGAGCACGAGATGCCCACCGCGCTCTACCCACCGAGCGGACGTCCCGGACCCGCCTCCGCGCGTAACAACCGGCTGAAGCTGCCCGCCCACCGCATGACGACGGCCGTCGCCGCCGGCGCATACCCCTTCCTGGCCGAAGGCGGACTCGGCGCCGAGGGCATCTACATCGGGCGCGACGTCCACGCGGAAGCGTCCTTCGTCTTCGATCCGTTCGCCCTGTACGGCAAGGTCGAGGGATTCACCAACCCGAACCTCTTGCTCGCCGGGGTGATCGGCCAGGGCAAGAGCGCGCTCGCCAAGAGCTTCGCGCTGCGTTCGGTGGCCTTCGGATACCGCGTCTACGTGCCGTGTGACCCGAAGGGCGAGTGGACGCCGGTGGCGGAAGCCCTCGGCGGGCGTTCCGTCGCTCTCGGCCCCGGACTGCCCGGACGGCTGAACCCCCTGGACGCGGCCCCGCGCCCGGAGGGCGTCTCCGAGGCCGACTGGGTCGGCGAGATCCGCAAACGGCGCCTGCTCCTGCTCGGCTCCCTGGCCCGGACAGTCCTGGGCCGGGACCTGATGCCCATGGAGCACACCGCCCTGGACGTCGCCCTGGACGCCGTCGTCACCCGCGCCGTCGACACCGGCCGCACCCCGCTGCTCGGCGAGGTC
Organism: Streptomyces sp. NPDC054841; assembly: GCF_053611045.1. Lineage (NCBI taxonomy): Bacteria > Bacillati > Actinomycetota > Actinomycetes > Kitasatosporales > Streptomycetaceae > Streptomyces > Streptomyces sp. NPDC054841. The sequence continues at coordinate 19,868 of NZ_JBSGZO010000012.1, forward strand.
GCTGCCACCCTCAACAGCCCGAGTGCGCTCGACGAGGCCGCCGGGATGATGTCGGGCCAGCTCGGCGACGCCGCACGCGACCTGGCCCACGCGATGCGCCGCCTCGTCCACGGTGACCTGGCCGGCATGTTCGACGCCCCCTCCACCGTCGCCTTCGACCCGACCGCGCCGATGCTCACCATCGACCTCTCCCGGCTCGGCGGCTCCGGCGACGACACCGCCCTCGTCCTGACGATGACCTGCGCCTCCGCCTGGATGGAATCCGCCCTCTCCGATCCGTCCGGCGGCCGGCGCTGGATCGTGTACGACGAGGCGTGGCGGTTGATGCGGCACGTCGGCCTACTGCAGCGCATGCAAGCCCAGTGGAAGCTCTCCCGCGGTCTCGGCATCGCCAACCTGATGGTGATCCACCGGCTCAGCGACTTGCTCACCGCCGGCGACGCCGGATCACAGGGCCGCGCTCTGGCCGAGGGCCTCCTCGCCGACTGCAGCACCCGAATCATCTATCGCCAGGAGACCGACCAACTCCAAGCCGCGGCCTCCCTGCTCGGCCTGACCTCCGTGGAGATGGACGCCATCGCGCACCTCAACCGAGGGCGTGGCCTGTGGAAAGTCGCCGGACGATCTTTCATCGTGCAGCACCTCCTGCACAGCCACGAACTGGCGCTCTTCGACACCGACGCCCGCATGCACTGAAAAAGCAAGAGGCCCGTGAAACCCGACATCCAACGCGAACTGATACCGCGCGACGACACTGTCCACCTCATCGGCGCGCTCAACGCGACGAAGGACAAACTACTCGATGCCGCCCAGCAGTGGGAGCTGCTGGACGAGAGCGGGCACGTCCCGGCCGCCCCCTCCTACACCGAGCTGCTCCAGCATGCCGCCGACGCGCAGGACCTCTCCCGCGACGTCCTCCGGCTGACTGCTGACTTCGCCCGGAGCCCGCACAGCACGACCCTCGCCGGCAGTGCCGTCCTCGCCCATCTCGCCACGGCGGCCACCATGTCGAGTCACGCAGCACCGCACTTCACCGAGACCGCGGAGGGCGCCCTGTCCCTGCCACGGTCCTCCAACCCGACCGACCGGCACTACCTCAAGAACCGCATGGTCATCGATCACGCCTCGGCGCGAGCGTTCCTGCGGCGCACGTCGGAATCTCTCCGCGACGCGACCAAGGAACTCGACGACCACCTCGGCTTCCACCGATTCCTCTCGACGCTCACCCCTCGGGAAAGCCCTGCGCTTCCACCTCCCAGGCCGAGCGGTCGCCACCGCTAGCCCGCCGCGAAGAACCGGCATCACCACCTCAAGGAGTCCCCTGAACCGCCCCGCTCATTTCAGCGACGCCGACTGGGCCGAGTACCAGCAGTGCCAGGCCGAGCACGATGGCCTCATGGCGCAGGTCGCCGAACGCGAAGCCCAGATGGAACACGACCTGATCGCCTCCTACGACGAGTACGAATTCGACTTCAGCCCGGCCCCGGAGCCCAGCCCCGCCCACCGGACACCACCTCCGCACCGCACGCCCGTCTCCCGCAGGAGGAGCCGTGGGCGCTGACGACGAAAACACCCGTGCCGGCGACCGCACGGGCCCGCTCGCGCCGCTTCCCGACCATCGCAATGTGGCCACCCCGTGGTGGCAGGAGCTGTGGCGCCGCCACGCGCACATCACCACGCCACTGCGGCAGCGTGGGCTGGAGTGCGACATCGAGTTCGGCCTCAGCGCGTACATCGTGCGCGTATCGCTCCCCGACGACAGCTACTTGATCATCAGTCCGCCGCAGGAGCCCCCCTCCGACCGCCCACTGGGACATCCGGACGGCTGGATCGCGACCCGTGAACACCCAGACGACCAAGCGCTGTTCGAGGTCGTCTACGACTCGGCTCCGTCCGCCGACCCTGGCGCCCCCCAACGGCCCGAGGCTCGCCACGGCGGCAACGTCCAAACCCTGATCGAGACGATCGGCCATCGCCTTGCCCAGCTCGGGCTGCTGCCGAACCCCGTCGCATCGGCCGGAGACCGGAGCGCGCTCCCAGCTACGCCGACGCTCCACGCGCCCGAAGTCCCGGACGTCCCCGACTCCGCCGGCCGCGCCTCCGTCTACGTCTACGGCGACGCGCTCCGCGCTCTGACTGACCGGCTCAACGGAGCCGAGTCGCATGCGGAGGCCGCCGCCTTCCTGCACCAGATCCTGGAGCCCAGCGACGGCCTGCTGGCACAGCTCGGGGAGTTCTTCGAAGCGGCCGGGGAGAAGGCCAAGGAAGCCGAGGAGGACGACGGCTTCGACTTGTCCTACGACCTCGCCGACGCCGCCGCCGAGATCCGCAACCTCGGCGAGGTGCTGCACGTGGCAGAGGACCGGATGCGGGCACTGACCCCGCTCATGCCAGCCCCGCGGCTCACGTCCACCCCCGGGCGTCCGCCGTCCCTTCCCCCGCGAGCCCTCCCGGCGGCACAGCCGCGGCACACGCGCTGACGCCGGACCACCGCCTCCTTCCAGGAACACATGACCTCACCCCGCACCGACCTGTCCGCCTTCGCTACCGGTCTGGCCGCCCGTCTGCCCGGCACCTGGACCAGCGAGTACCAGCGCCACGCGCAGTACGCGGACCAGTTCCCCCGCACCGACAAACTCTGGGACACCGGCCACGTCGACTACATCGTCAGCCAGTACGTCCTCACCCACGACGCCGTGCTCCACGGGCCCGCCGACCAGCGGCTGTACGTCACCGACCGGCCCCGCTACCCGCACCAGTTCGTCGTCGCCCCGCTCGCCCCCGACGGCCCGCACATCAAGCCCCACCACTTCGCCGCAGTCGAGGAACCCAACGGCATCGCCGTTCCCAAGGACCCCGCGCGGGCGGCGGCACAAGTCACCCGACGGGTGCTGCCCCACTACGAACAGGCCCTGCAAGAGGTCCTCGACAACGCGGCGGCCCAGCCCGACCCCCCGCACCGGCCCGGCCCGCCACAGGTCGACCAGGTCCTCACCCTGACCCTGTACAGCGACGGAGCCCTCGGCTCGCCGTACGAGAGCGTGCCGGTCGATGCCCGCATGACGCTGTACGCCCACGGATTCCAGTACCACCCGCACCAAGCAGCGTTCCTCCTGCCCACCGCCTACGGGGACAGCGGTCGCGCCCTGCGCGTCCACAGCGTGGTTCAACAGCTCACAGCCAAGGGCATCGGCGTGAACCTGCGCCACTCGGCGCCCACCACCAGCGCCGCCCTTCCGCCAGCGTCACCGAAGGCCACACCCTCGGCCGGCCGTACGCGCTGACCCACTCCCCGCCTGCAGATCCTTGGAGCCTCCATCCGCATCGCCCGACGCACCCTGCCACTGTTCGCCAGCGCAGCCTGCCTCACCCTGGCACTCACCGGCTGCACCACCGACCACGGCACCTCCGACGCCAAGCCGGCTCCCGGCGCCAGCACCGCCCCGAAGCCGACGGCCGCCCTCAGCGCCGCCCAGGCCCGCGACGTCATCACCCACTACTCGAAGATCAACAACGAGGCCAACGCCGACCGTAACCGGCGCCTGCTCGACACGGTCGAGGACGGCCCGCTGTACGCGATGTCCGTCTCGGACTACACCGAGACCGAAGGGCTTCCCGCGGCGGACCGCAAGCCGTACAAGCCGTGGTCCTACGACTCCGCGAACGCCAAGCTGTACATCCCGCGCCTGGTCGCCGGGCAGGACCGCTGGTTCGCCGCCGCGCTCTCGGACCAGAAGGGCAAGGCCCCCTCGCGTCTGGGCGTGTTCGCCGAACAGCCCCAGCACAAGCGCTGGGAGCTGGTGTCCGTCGTCGACCTCGACGGCCAGAAACTGCCCGACATCGCCCTCGACCGGGACGGGTACGCGACGGCCGTCGCCGCCGACGGCAACAAGCAGCTGGCAGCCGGCGCCGACCTGCTGCGCACAGGCGTGCTCGACAACTTCGCCACCGGAGGCGCGAACAGCGGGACGAAGGTCTTCGCGCCGACCAAGGCGAGCAAGCAGCAGATCGAGGTCCACGACAAGACCGGCACCCGCTACGGGAACCAGGGCACCACCGTCTTCGCCGGCGCCGCCAACCGCTACAAGGACGCCTACGCCCTCAAGACCACCGACGGCGGCGCGTTGATCCTCTTCTCCCACACGCACACCCAGACCGACGCCGTCGCGCACTCCGGCCTGCAGATCAACCCCGGCAAGGACGACCGAGCGTGGCTCCACGACGTGCCCCGCACCTCCATCACGTACACGTTCGTATGCAACGACGCCGCCACCGTCCCCGCGAAGGCCGAGCCGTCCCGACTGATCGGCTACACCTGCGCCCGCACCGACGCCTCCGGCCCCCCGGTCGCCTCCTGGTCGGACCGCGCTTAGACGCGTCCCCTCCCACGCGGCACACACCACCTTGATGGCCGTCGAACGTCCCCAGCCCCTTACCCGATGCGGAGAAGTCCCTGTCCACACGTTCCTTCATCGCCCGCCCCACCGGCACGGGGTACAGCGGCATCCACGTCCAGCTCGACGGCGTGCCCAGCCACCACCTGCCCCTGCTCCTGGCCGCCTACCAGCACAAGTTCGGGCGCGACGTGGAGACCATGTCCCGTCACCTCATCGACGACGTCGCCGTCGGCTGGGACGAGCTGGGCACCGACCTCCTCGACGGCGCACCGCCCACGCTCGTGGCCGAGCTGACCGGCGGCGAGCACTGGCCCAGCCGCAGGCTCGACCACTTGATCACCCCGGACGGCTCCCCGCCGGTACGTATGACAGTCACCGACGAGACCGCCGACGCGCAGGACATCCAGTGGGGCTACGTCCTGCACCAGCAGGGCATCGAGGTGATCAGCCTCCTGCATGAGGACATCGGCCCGCTTGTCGACTGGGCCATCGACCCGCGCACCGCCTTCAACGACCACCCGGCAGCGTGGTCCTCCCTCGACCCCGCGCCGGCCATCCGGGCATCGCGCAGCACGCTGCCCCCGAGCGCTCCCGCCGCATCCCCGGCGAAGGCCGGCGCCCCGCGCCCCGCCACGCGCCGCTAGTTTCCCCTCGTCTTCCCGGAGCCTTCCCTGCCCCCGCACACCACGCCCCTGATCACCGTCGTCATCGCCAGCCGCCTGCGCGAAGACCGGCTCGACTACCTGACCGCCATGCACGCCAGCCTCACCCGGCAGTCCGTGGGTTGGGAGGCCATAATCGCGCTCGACGGTGCTTCACCTGATCGTCTGCCTGCCCCGCTCGCGCAGGACCCCCGCGTCCGCACCCTTGCTCTGCCCCGCCCGGTCGGCGCCGCCTGCGCCAGGAATCTGGCCCTCGCCCACGTTCGAACCCGGTATACGAACTGGGCGGACGACGATGACGAGTTCACCGACGACGCCATGTCCGTACGGCTGAACACCCTGGAATCGACCGGGGTCGGCTGGTGTGCGGGCTGGAGCGAGGACCAGTACCCGGACATTTTCCGGCCGGGAGTGCCACTCTATGGCCACTGACCTGGCTCTCAACGTAGCGGACATGTTCGCGATGACGCCCTCGTTTCGGTGTCGTTCCACTCGATCGGGTGCTGTCGTCGGTGCGCCCAGCAAGCTGCTGCCCCTGGAAGGTGAAGTTCTCCGTGCCCAGTTCCAACGCCGCTGAAGTCGCGGTCATCACCCCGACCCGGTTGCGCGCGGATCGGCGGGCGTACCTTCTGGAACTCCACGCGAGCCTGTGCGGGCAGGACGTCGCTTGGGAGGCTTCTTCGCGCTCAGCGTGTCTCATGAGACATGTGGCTGGTCATAAGTCTGCGAGCCGTTGCCGCAGGATTCGCGGAGAACTGTTCCTCGCACCCCTGGTTGGCAGCGGGACAGATTCCGGCTGTGCAGGGGCCTCCGTGCAGCGTTGGATGTCTAACGACGATTGTTGTCCCTCAGCCTGAACTGGAGCCCTGCCGTGGTGAGCGCGACCCGGGCCGATGGGGCGGTGTGAGCAAAGGGGACACGTCTCCCAGAGAATGCCAGTAGAGCCACTCCTGAAGTTCGCGGTGGCGGAACTGATAGGCGTCTCCGGAAACACGCATCAGACCGGCCTTGTAGATCCAGTGTGTGAAAGCAGCTAGGCGCCAGGGCAGTCGCCGGGGCACATCTGCGCAGATCACGAACGCCGCGTATCGGGTTAGCTCGCCCGAACAGGCGACGAACCCTGCCAGCCACCAGGTCAACCAGTACCACGCGGGGGGCACCAAGTCGCGGGGGATCGTCGGGGGCGGCCCTGGATCGACGACAAGCACGAGCCAACACGAAGCAACGAGAACCGGGAAGAGGAGGCCCAACACAAGACCAGTAATGAGTTCTGCGCGCAGTTCATAGCGAGGGCCCTTCGACGGCCTCCGCCCGGCGAAGGCGGCATCTGGTGACACGAACAGGCGTCGTCCGGGCATCCAGGACGGCGGAATCCAAGGCATCTGGTCCCCGGTCCGGAACCGAACCCACCCCCACAGGGAGAAGGCCCCGAAGAGGAGCACGAACAAGACTACGATCAGGACCGCATCGACGGGGCTCAACGGCTTGACGGGCGTCCCGTCAGGTAGCTTCCCCGGCTGGTTCAGTGCGACGAGCAGGCCCACGGCCAGGCCCAGCGCTCCTGCGGCCACGGTCGCACCCCAACTGAGGAGGCGGTGCGCCGGAGTGGGCAGCGGGCGGCGTTCTAGCCCAAGTCGGCCGCGCTGCGGCTCTTCGAACGTGCTAACTGCGGCTATGCACGCTGCAGTGACCGCGATGGCGAGCCAGGGCCAGACGTTGCCCGGCCAGTCAGCACGGCGGAGCAGCGGCTCGTACAAGACATGGACCAGGAGGACCAGCGGAAGCCCGTAAGCCACGGCGGCCATCAGCTTCGCACAGTGCTGCACCCGCATGTGGGCGCGCTGCGACAAGTCGCGCAGGACGAGGTCGGTGCCGAGATAGGGCACGAGCCACTCGTGACGTCCGGGAACACGTTCACCCAGGTATCTCCAGCCTGGGCCTGACCGAACGGGACCGGAGAAGGCCAGCACGTCCCGGCCGACCACTGTCCAGGTTGCCAACTCAGCCAGCCAACGACGTACACGGTCGAGGTCGTGAGCCCAGCCCAGACCGCCAGGAGCGGCACGGATCCGAGCATCGATGTAATGCCGGGTCAGGTAGCTGCTGATAGCCACCTCTTCGGCGAGCGCACTCAGGTATTCAAGTCGGCCCCGCAACCCCTGGTCACGTTCCAGGTAATAACCCCCCCGAGTGTGACGCTCCGTGTAGACAGTAGCGATCATGTGCAGCCGCCACGGATTGGCGAGCGTGCGAGCAACGGGGCCTTCTGGCCGACCCTCCGCAGCAGTCAGGACGGGCTGCCAACGTGCAAGGGTCGCGTCGTTGTCAGCCTTGGCCAAATAGGCGCGTACCTGCGGCATCGCCACTGGCTGTACGGCAATTTGCACGGCCTCAGCGAGTGTGATGCGTTCCTGGTCCAGCATCCGCAGGTGCCCCGAACGGCACGTGACGATCAAGGGAGCTCCGCCAAGGCGGCTCCTGCGGTAGGCATTCAGACCCCTGACCGCCCGGAACAGCCGCTGCCGGCCGTCCGGCGTGTCAGCAGAGGCGATCTCGTCCATGCCGTCGACGACCGGTATCACGTGGCCTCCGGCAACGACATGCTCCGCTTCCGCTCTGCGCAATCCGTACTGGCGGACAAGGAGCCGTACGAGCCATCCCGCGAAGCCGCCGTCCGCTTCCATGTTCCACGAGGCGGCGGACACCACCACGGGAACAGAGGAGATGCCGCTGTGCCGATTGAGTAAGGACTGCACGAGGGAGTGAGCCAGCGTTGTCTTGCCCATGCCTGCCTCGCCCGAGATCACAAGTACTCGTGAGGGGACCACATCCCAGAACTCGGCGATACGGTGTTGAGTACCCCCATCTGGCGGCCGCGCAGCATCTCCGGCGACGGGATCGGGGCTCGTGCGCCGAAACGCCAAGTCGATGACTGGTGGTTCCGCACCACCGCCTGTAGTCAGAAGGCTCCGCCTCGGTTTTTCCCGCTCGGCAACGCGCTGGGCAAGGTTGGCGAGGATCACTGGAGTGTTCCGGTCAGCCAGTTCGTCTTGCCGCTCTGCCGTGCGGAAGGCGAGCACTCCTAGCAGGACGCTGGCGGCGCCGACGCCGAGAGCCAGCAGATCGGTCGTCTCCTTGAGGAAGTCGCCCGACACGGCACGCGCAATCACGTGTGCGACGGCCAGCAGCACAATCACGACGCAGGAAACCTGAGTCGCACGCCTTTTCCATGATGTCACGGCATCCCCCGATCGTCCCCACAGCAGGCTATCCGTGTCATCGCCGCACAAACCGCGTTCGGGCCGGAGCGCGCTACTCGGCCAGGACGACCGAGCACTTCGCCAGGGCCTCGGTGGAGGTACCGGAGAGGGGCTCCCGGTCGGTCAGCGACCACCACGTCACCATGATCGAGCGAGTCACTCGCGACATCGAACGTCAGCACGGTCGCTGGGGCCCGAGCGCTTCCTCTGCTGCCCCTCACTGGTGGGAGCCGGAGTCCGGGGGTGTGGGACGGCGGCGCAGACGCCGCAGGGTGCGGGTGGTGGCGGCGATGACGAGAGCAGCTGCCAGTGCGCCGATGAACTCGGGTGCGGCAGCCAGCAGGAGGTCTTCTGCTGCTTTCCACAGTCCGAGTTGGGCCGGCACCTCGGCGGGCGTGGCTACGGGGTGGTTGGGCACGGTGCGCACGGACACGGTCTCCTTCACGAATCGCCTGGCTTCGCTTCGAAGCACGGGGCGGTGAGGGGACAATGGGTCGTCAGAACTCAGTCCCCAAGTTTCGAGGGACCGTGAGGGACTCTGGGACACACAGCAGCGCCCTTCACAGGCCCCGCCGAGGGTCCAGGCCGAGATACTTGCGCCGTCCCCGGGACAGGATGAGCGAGTCAGGGACGCGGACCCGTGAACGGAGGGCCGAGGGGGATGCGAATCACGCACAGCAGGGACGGCTCTGGAGGCGATCCGCCGCTCGAGTTCGCAAGGTTTCTTCAGCGCCAAGCCAGGGAGGCTGGCCTGGACGCCCGGAAGATCTCTGATCGATTCGCCCAGGCAGCCGAGAAGAGGAAGGAGGAGGAAAGGGAAGCTGCGGGACACACCCCGAATGGCAGACCGGAGCATCCCATCAGCTCAATGTCATTCTCCAAGTCGCACATCGACCGGCTGTTCAAAGCCCAGGCAGCCCCCAAGCCTCCTTGGCCGTTCACGCTCCAGTTCCTGAGGATCACCAGCCGCGCCGCCGGCCTGACTCAGGAGGAGTTCCAGAGACGCTGTAGAGAAGCGCACGAGTTGCTCCAGGCCATCGAGGCCACTGCCAAGGTTGCGCCCGTACGTACACCTGTTCTCCCGTCTAACGCGCCCCAGGGTCCACGCGAAGAGACCGTGGCTGCCCTGCGTACAGAAGTGGAACTCGAACGCGCCCGCCACACGGAAACGCGCTTGCGCTACGCCTTGCGAGACACGCAGTTCCTCGTGGCGACCCTGTGGCACATCATCAGTGCTCTGCGGGAGATCATCTCCAGCCGCGACGTCCTCCGGGCCCGCGCCCACCATGATCACGCTAACGCGGGCGACCTCGCCGGGCTCCGCGATGAAACCGGCCGAGCACTCGCCCACAAACGCACTGCCCAGGATGAAGCTGACCGCGCAGTCGCCCGCATCCGCACGCTCGAATCACTCTGGGAGCAGGCCCGCGCTGATGTGAACCGCCTGTCTCACTTTGACGCCGCCGACCTCACACACGGCCCCAACGACTTCGCGCTCCCCTCGAAGCCGCTACTTCCACAAGACCTGCTCGCCCAGCCTGCCCTCGACGACGTAGAGGCCGCCCTGCAAAAGGCCCATGCCCTCAATGCTCAACAAGAGCACACAGCCCGCGAGTTGCAGGGCAAGCTCGCGCCCCCTGGCCCTCTCCAGCCGGACAATGAACTCGCCATCCTGCTGGCGGCCATCCGTCTCACCGATGCTGCCAACCGCCACGCCGCCCTCAACACCCTCCTGCGCAGCTGGCCCCGCCACCCCGACACTTACGATGCTCTCTTCCACCTCACCCACGACGACAACGAGGAGATCCGGGCAGCAGCCGCACAGGGACTCGCGGACGGGTGGGGCGGCCAGGACGCCGTCCACGACGCTCTCCTCAACCTCAGCCAGGACGACAGCGAGCACGTCCGGGCAGCAGCCGCACGGGGACTGGCGCACGGGTGGGGCGGCCAGGACGCCGTCCGCGACGCTCTCCTCAACCTCACCCAGGACCGCAGTAAGCACGTCCAGGGAGCAGCCGCACAGGGACTGGTGGTGAGGTGGGGCGGCGACGATGCCGTCCGCAATGCTCTCCCCCGCCTCGTCCACGCCCTCAGCGAGCAGGTCCGGGCAGCAACCGCACAGGGACTGACATGGGAATGGCGTGGCAACACTGCCCATGCCTTCCTCCGCTTCACTCAGGACCACAGCGAGCAGGTCCGGACAGCAGCCGCACGGGGACTGGCCCTGGTGTGGTGGGGCGGCGCCGACATCCGCGATGCTCTCCTCAACCTCACCCTGGACCGCAGCAAGCACGTCCGGGCAGCAGCCGCACAAGCACTCGCGGAGACGTGGGGCGGCCAGGACGCCATCGGTGCTGCTCTCCTCCGTCTCAGACAGGACGACAGCGCGCAGGACCGGGCAGCAGTCGCACGGGGACTGACGGAGAGATGGGACGCCGTCCGCGACGCTCTCCTCAACCTCACCCAGGACCGCAGTAAGCAGGTCCGGGCAGCAGCCGCACAGGGACTGGCGGAGAGATGGGGCGGCCAGGACGCCGTCCGCGACGCTCTCCTCAACCTCACCCAGGACCGCAGCGAGCACGTCCGGGCAGCAGCCGCACAGGGACTGGCGGAAGGGTGGGGCGGCCAGGACGCCGTCCGCGACGCTCTCCTCAACCTCACCCAGGACGACAGCGAGCACGTCCGGGCAGCAGCCGCACGGGGACTGGCGCACGGGTGGGGCGGCCAGGACGCCGTCCGCGACGCTCTCCTCAACCTCACCCAGGACCGCAGTAAGCAGGTCCGGGCAGCAGCAGCCGGGGCGGTTCAGGGACTGGCGGAGGGGTGGCCCGTGTCGAAATAGTTCTTGACCAGGCGCCGCGTGCGGCGGCGACGCGCAACCTGGGCAAGCACGCCGCGATCTCCAGTAGCGTCTGCGCTCCCTCGCCCTCACTCCAGCCGGGGACATGGCGAACGTGCGATCCCTAGCGGGATGGAGAAGGTAGGCGTTCGGCCCGCCTCGGAGACCTCCCCCGACACAAGGTCCGCCACGACGACCAGGGCACCAGCGGCTGGAACCTCCGCCCGACCGCTAGACAACGCGCCCCCGGCACCGTAGCGGCGGGCCGGTCAGCTGCAGGATCCGAACGGCGCGTCAGCCGGGGCCGGAAGCCGCCGTACGGGGCCGTCTTCGAGCTGCCTGTGCAACCGGCGCAGTTCGGCGTGCTGGGCCACGGCCATGGAGCCCCAGGCACGGCAGTTCGCCTGGTGCCACGATCAACACCTGGAGCCGTTGCGGAGGCGAGCATGCTCATGCGTCACGGCAGCGTGAGGTGCCTGTCATACCCCGCTCGGGCCACCAACGCTGGGCGCATCATGGGGAGTTCCGCACCGTCGTCGATTGTCGGCGGGCGGCGCTGTGAGCTGCTCGGCGATGCTGGCTTCCAGTGCAGCGATGCGCCGGTCGGCGAAGCGAGCGTTGTCTCGGGCGGCTGTGAGGCGCTTGTTGAGGCGTTCGTTGTCGTTCGCCAGCGCGGTGACTTCACGGCGCAGTGCGACATTGGCGGTGGTGATGCGCACGACGTCGGCGTCCGTCCAGTCCTGCTGCAGCTCGGCGACCTGGCCCAGGAGCTCGGCGATGCGTTCGCGCTGGTTGGTGATCTCAGCATGCGCGGCTTTGAGGGCGTCCTCGGTGTTCAGCGCGCGCTCGCGCCAGGACGCCTCGACTGCTTGGCGCTGGGCTTCGTCGGCGCCGGCCCGAAGGCCGCGAGCACGTGCTGCAGCGTCGGTAACCAGCTGGCGGGCTTCTGGGTGTTCGTAGAGGAAGGTTCGGGAGACGTCGGCCTGGCGGGCGACGGCGGCCACGGTGATCGTGCCCCCGCTGGCCGCGAGCTTGTCAACCGTGGTCCGGATCCGGACCAGGCTGGCGGCAGTCTTCTGCCGACGGGCTTCAAAAGCCTGGGCGGTGCGAGGCAATGAGGTTGTCACACGGATTCCTCGTGGAAGTCGGGGGCGTTGCTGTCGAGTTCGGCAAGGTCGCGGGCGCGGAAGGCGAGCGTCCACTGGCGGTCGTAGTAGTCCTGGGGCCGGCGGAGATCCATGGCGAGCGCCGCATCCAGCAGGCCGAGGCCGGCCAGAGCCTTCTCCAGCCCCTTGATGGCACGTGCTGTGGGTTCGAAGACGGAGTGCAGGTAGTCCGCCGTTCGGTCATCGGGAGCGCGCTCGGCCAGGGAGGCCCACTGCTCGGCTTTGCGCCGCCAGTAGAGGAGATCGGCTCCGGACATGACGAACTTGTCGCAGTTGTGGCAGTCCAGGTTCCAGGGGCAGCGGTCCCCGCGGACAACGGGCTGGTAGGTGCAGAAGCCGCCCTCGGCTGGTGTGCTGCTGCGGGCGAGGTCGAGGGCCATGGCCTGCGCTTCTTCTCGCGTCAACTGCTGGCTGGGGGAGGTCAGCAGGGTGCCGGGCGCGTCGGCGCCGGGTCCGCTGACCCAAACGCGCTCCAGTGCTTCGTCGACCTCGGAGGATGCGACCTTCGCGTAGTGCTCGGCCATGCGGATGGAGACGTGGCCGAGGTACTGCTTGATGTGGTGCAGGCCGGCACCGTTCTTGAGCAGGTTGGTGGCCAGTGTGTGCCGGGCCTGGTGAGGCACCCAGGCGCCGATGTCGAGGACCTCCAGCCAGTCGCGGAAGGCGTCGCCGAAGATGCTGTAGGTGATCGCGACGGTGCCGTCGGGGTTCTTCTGCGGCGAGGGGAAGAGCGCGAGGGTCTTGCGCTCTCTCGGCCGGGGAGTACGGCCGTAGCGGTCTTCGAATCGATCGAGGGTGAGCTGCTTTCGCCGTTCCAGACGATCGTAGAGGTGCTGCGGGATCCGGATCGCTTCGTCGAAGTTTCCCACCTTGTCGGGTAGCCGGAGCACATTACTGTGCTCCGGCCCCCTAAGAACCGGCCGTGCCCGATTTCCGAGCAACCGGCTCAAGCAAGCCCCCAAGGCTCGCGGCTGGGCAGAAGCGCCGGGTTCTTGCCGTTACCGAGTCGGCGACGGCAGTGTGTGTGTACGAGATGGTGTGCGGCGTGCTCGTCCGCTCTTCCGGGCCCCGCGAGAGAGGCAATCGCGTACTTACGGATCGCTGTTCTCGTGGCCGTCAGCCATTGTTCCCACTCATGCGGGCTTTGTGGCTCACGGTCGGCGTGCAGCAACAGCCCCAGGCATAGCGGGCATCGGCCGCGTTGGCGATAAAGCAGGTGCCGTACGGCCGTATCCAGCGGGGACCTGGAGCGGCGCCGCCGCTCGGCCCAGTAGGTGGTCAGGGCGGGGTCATCTGGAGATGCCGCGCCTGCCACCATCCGGTGTCGGACGATCTTCGTCCAGGAGAACTTGCGGAGGTAGTAGCCGCTTTCCCGGCTTCCGAACACCCACATGTCATTCCTGGACGAGTTGAACTTGCCGAAGTACCGTTTGGTGATCCAGCTCTTCGACTTGTTCGGGTGGGAGAATTTGGCCCATTTGTAGACCAGTCTCCATACATGGGCGTCCAGTTGGGAGTATGCCTCCGAGGACACCCCGATCCGGTAGTAGGCGGCCCATCCTTTGATGATTGGGTTGAGTTTCCCGATCACCGCGTCGGCATTGGCCCCGCGCAGGGCTGTGACCTCCTCGGAGAGCCGTTTCCGGATCCGCCGCAGTGCATCTTTGCTCGGCTTGGTCAGGAGCTTGCCGCGAAAACGCCGGATGTTGAAGCCCAGGAAGTCCACGCCCTGATCCAGGTGCGTGATCTGCGTCTTGGCCTCGTTGAAGGCCAATCCCCGGGGCTCCAGCCACACGGCGAGTCGCTGTTTGACCTGCTCGGCCTGTTCCCGCGAGTGGCACAGGGCAAGAAGATCGTCAGCGTATCTGACCAGGATTGGACCGTCGGGATTCGCAAGTGGGGAATTTCTACCCCGCTTGTATGAGACCCCGGCAGCCTGCTCCATTCCGTGCAATGCCACATTCATTAGCAACGGACTGATCACCCCTCCTTGGGGCGCTCCTTTCTCTGTTGAGGTAAGGCAACCATCTTCCATCACGCCCGCCTTAAGCCACTGGCTGACCAACCCGCGAGCGGGAAATGTCCCCAGCGCGGAAAGGATCAGATCGTGACTCAGCCGGTCGAATGCCGCCTCCAAGTCCGCGTCGAGCACCCACAACCGTTTAGATGCCTTGCGGCATGACGTGGTGTGAATGGCGACAATTGCGTCATGGCAGCCTCGGCCGGGCCGAAAGCCGTATGACTTCGGCTCGAACCGGGCTTCCCACTCAGGCTCCAGTGCATTCAGCGCCAGGGCTTGAAGCGCCCTGTCGGCGATCACAGGAATGCCTAGCGGTCGGCGGCGCCCGTTGCTTTTGGGCACATATACCCGTCTGACAGGTCGGGGCGACCACGCGGCAGCGCCACCTTGGACCCAGTCGGCTAGAACCGCCTTTTCCTGGGGAAGTAGCACCACCCTGCCGTCGACCCCGGCCGTCTTTCGGCCAGCGTTGACTTCCGCCACCCGTCGCGTGCTCACCAGAGCGTTACTACGGGAGCGGAGCAACAACTTCTGCAAGTTGCGGACCCTTGCGTGGTCCCCAGCCTGCGATGCCGCGAAGATTCGTTGCCTCAATCGCTGTACGTGCTGTTCGGCTCGGCCCCAGTTCACTGAGTCCCAGTCAAACGAGCCGTCCTCAGGTCCGTTCACCTTGATGGCGTCCAACTTGTCCCTCGGTTAGAGCGTCTCCGCCACATCGTCCTCGCAGGCTCACCAGACCCGCGTCTGCACTCTTTCGAGTCGGGGCATCTGCCCCTATCCGGTCAGTTATGCGGGGCCGCCGGCGGAGGAGCCAGCACATGGTCCCGTTTTCCTGTTTCCTTTCGGCCACCGGCATTCGCTTCTCGGGTCCTCCTGCACCCGCCTGGGTATTCCGCCTTCCTTACGGTTGGCCTACCGGCGTTGAGCTTCTGCCGGACCCTGACGGGGTTTTCACGTTCCGCATGCGATAGCAGCGACCGGGGAGGGCTTCCTCTAAACCCCGGGGGCGGTGGTGCGCTCCCGACCGGTCAAACTCCTCCGGTCGGCACCGGCCACCTTTCAGCGGCGGCCCCTATCTCCCGCTTCTGCGACCCATCGGCGAGAGTGCACGTGACGGGGTGTCTTCGAGGATTCACTTGCGTTAACCCGTCCGGTCTTCCCCAGCCTGTTTTCCCCGGATGGAACGGGGCCCCTTGGGCTTTACCTCGGGCTTCGCACCCCACGGTTACCCATGACGCACGCCGAGGCGGGGACGGTCCTTGCGCACTGGACCGGATACTACGCCGTCGACATAAATCGACCTCCTTCAGCGATTCTCACTATTCGCATGCGACTTTCGTGTCGCACTGTCTGGTCGTGCCAGAGAAAGGCAGCGCCGCGGAGGATCGCGGTGCACTCCAACCGCAGTTCGGTGACCTCGGACGCACGGCGGCCGGTGAAGACGAGCGTCTCCCAGATGTCGCGGTGCCCCATGTCTCCGGCGTCGAACCGGTCGGCGAGCAGTTTCAGGTTGGCCTCGTCGGCCAGAGCCCTGGCCACCGGGTCCGGAAACGGATTGCGTGTCCGCTCCGTGCGCAACGCGGCGGGCAGCTCGACGATGAACTCGCGGGGCAGACCGATCCGTTCCGCCTCCCCTGTCTCCAGCGCTTCTCGCAGCAGAGCGCGGGCGTGACTAAATACCTGCCGTCGGGTGCCCCCGGTGACCTTCATCGGGCGCCCGTCGCGGCGGACCGCCAGCGACGGCAGCCCCTCCCGGGCTCGCTTGTTCTGGTCGGCGACGAAGCGTCGCATGTGGTCCTCGGTCAGCACGGCCGGGTCATGGCCGCCGCCCGGGGCAATCACGGTGAGATAGACGCCGAGCTCGACACACGCCCGGCGCCCGGCGTCGATGTGCTGTGGACTGCGCGGCGCCTGGGGCGAGCGCAGTCGGCGAGCACAGCGCTCCCAGAACAGGTCCCGAAGCCAGCGTTGCGGCACGTCGGTGAGGTCGAAATGGCTGGACCGCCGCTTGTAGCGGACGCCGAAGTGCTCGGTCTCCAGGAAGCCGGCCTCCTTGGACTCCTGCGGGGTGACGTAGACGATGCGCAGTTCGTCGGCGATCTCCCGCAGGATGCTCCGCGCGTAGTCGGTGAGCTCCGTCGAATCGGACGAGAGCAGGTCCAAGATCGAGACGACACCGCGGTCACGGGCCAGGTTCACCACGGCCTGGATGTGCCAGAGCGGCCAAAGGGTGCGATGCGTTTTCTGCGCGTGGGTGAGCAGTCCCCATTGGAACTCCGCCCGGGCCAACGGCGGCAGGCCAAGAAGGTTGACGGTGCCGGTGCGCGACAGCGGGCGCGCGGCGCGACACCAGCGACGGAAGGCAGCGACGTCGGTGTGCGTCACCTCGTTCACCGGAACTCCGGGGCCGGGAGACCCTGCTCGGCGAGCGCCACCCGGCCGTCCCTCGCTGCGGTAGCGCAAGAGATGGACATAGCACATCCCGAGAGGGCCATCGGCCAAGCCTGCGCATGCGGCGACCAGGCACTCCCCGTACCCGGCCAGCGCTTCCGTCTGCAGCGCCACCCACTGGTCGTAGGTGAGGTTCTTCCGCCTGTTGATCACCTTTTGCCATCGGCCAAAGTGCGTGAGGCACAGCCGCAGCACCAGGTGCCGGGACGGGCGCTCTGGACAGAACCGGCAGGTCGGCGGATCCACGAAGCGGGGATCGAGCTCACGAGGGCTCGCCGTTCGCAGGAACTCCCGCCGGGTGGCGCCTGGCTCCCGTCTCACCCGGCGCCACTCCTCCCGGTGGGAGTAGCACAAGTCGACTGTGTTGGTACGGACGTTGCGGCATGCGTTGACGCGGCAGTACCAGCCGTAGACCGGATGGTCGCCGGGCCAGCGCAGTACGGCCTGTCGGTAGAGCGGCTCGATTCCCGGGGCCTGGAGCAGGGCCGTCAGCACGTCCAGCCGGTCACTCCGCTCGCGGGTCGAGGTGTTGGTCAGGACCTGCAGCGGTGTGCGTGTCGGTTCGCTCACTGCAGCTCACCCCACGTGGTCAGGAGCGCTGCGTGAAAAACCGGATCGTTCACGTCGACATGGGCGTAGATCTCATCGACGACCTCCGTCGAGGCCCATCCGCCAGCGTCTCGGACAACGGCGAGGTTGCCGTCCGCAGCGTCGAGGACGGCGCTGGCCCACGTGTGCCGGAACATGTGCGGCTTGATCAGTCCGAGTCCCGCTCGGCGGCCAGCCCGCTTGAGCATCTTACGGACGCCCTCCGGGGCCCACGGCAGACCGCGCCCAGGGCCGTGCTGTTGGACGAGGAGCATCCCGTGGTCGGCGGTGCGCGGATACTCCTGCGTCAGGTAGTCGAAGTACGCATGGATCATGGCCGGGCTGACGCGCTTGACCAGCCCTCCGCGGATCACGCCATCACGAAACTCCCACTCCCACTTCGTCTTGGCTCGAGCGCCGTTGACGAGCCCCTCTCGATGACACACGTGCGCGTGGGGCCCGCGGCACTCCCCACAAGCAGCCTCCTCTCGAAGGTGCAGGTCACACAGATGCAGGCCACACAACTCACCGATTCGGAAGCCGCCATCGCTCAACCACTCGACCACCACCTTGTCCCTCAGCGAGTTGACCGCGTCGAGCACCACCGCGCGAGCGCCGTCCGGCAGCATCTTCTTGTGCCGGCGACGCACCGGCGACGGCGCAAGCGGGTTCGCCTGCATGCTCCGCTGAAGGTGCCCCAGGAGCGATCGGTCCCGATCGCTCTGAGTCGGCATCCGCTGGAGCTTCAGCGCCTCGGCCAGCTCCGTATTCACCTCGGACTCCGCCTGCTTCAGGTAGAAGCCCTTCAAGCAGGCCGCCGCACTCCGCAGCGCATCGTTGCCGTACGGACGCTTGCCCACGCGCCACGGGCGTCCATGCGGTCTTTGGATCTTCGCCCCGATCGCGCCCATGTAGCGCTCAAGATCGGCGAACGCAACGTCCTCCGACGTCAGCCCTTCGTGCTCCAGCCACCTGAGGTGATCGACGAGAAGGTACGCGTACGTCCGATCCGAGCCCTGGAAGGCGTAGTCAGCCAGGTACTTGTCCGCGCGGGTGTGCACGCCCCGAACCGAGTCGAAGATCGTGTACGCCTCACGGCCATCGCCGTACCGCACCCGCTGGACCCTCGGTCCTCCAACCGACAGCATCTGCACCGCAGTTCCTCCGCACCGACCAGCCCACCAACATGGCGAACATCACGACCGCAGTCGGAAAACGAAGACGCGATGCTCGCGGTCACTGGCTCGGCGAACATCGCGAACGGGCGCAGCTCAGGCCGGAAAACCGACGGCTCGACCACCTTGTGGCGCTGCCCCACCCCGCCCGGCCGCCACGAGGCCGGCGACGTGTGGACCTACTGGAAGTCCCCGGCGGACACCATCCCCATCGGGCCGACCACGATCCTCGCCCGCACCGACCTCGTACGCGCCGCACCGATGGGCGGCCTCGTCCAGGGCGAGGACTACTGCGCGGCCCTCGGCGTGACCACTCTCGCGCCCGGAATCCTGCTGCCGGTCCCCGTGTACAGATACCGCAAGTGGGGCGGGCAGATGACAGCCCAGGTCGGATACGACCAGCTGGAGGCGGCGGCCCGGGAGCATGCCTGGCAGTACGGCCGCAGCCTGCGCGCCGTCCTGCGCAGCGGCGGGGACCTGGTCCATGGCTGAGGCGCAGATCATCCTGTCGCACACCCGGGATTCGGGCATCGTCGCCATCGCCTCGGGCGAGCAGTACCCGTGGGCGCACACCGCCCTCGCGGAGAGCGGCTTTCGGCGGGACGACGACGGCGTCTACCACCTGCCCGCGGACGGCAACCAGACCACCGTGGTCGACCTGGTCAAGTGCGCGAAACGGCACCGCACCAGCGTGCACACAAGCAGCCGGCGCTTCATCGGCGACGCCGCCCGCGACCTCGCGCGCCAACTGCCCGGCCAGTGGAACACGTCGGTCGAGATCTATTCCCACCCCGCCTGGCAGGAAGACCTCGTGCCCTGGATCTGGGACAGCGGCGAACTCGGCCGCGCCCTCCAGAGCGAGCGGATCCCCTACGCCGCCACGCTCACCGACACGGTGAACGGCACCACGCTGCTGTTCGTCGAACGCCCCGGCCGCCAACTCGACTATCTAGTCGGTGCCTTCGCCCCCGAAGGGCTCGAAGAGGGCTACGGCGATCCGCACGCACCGCGCAGCATCGTCCTGCCGCCGTTCGCCGGACGGGCGGCCCAGGCCGTCGCCGACCGGTACCTCCCCTCCTACGAGCAGGCCGTCCACGCCCGCCGGACCTCGGCCATCGCCGCCGTACTCGGGGGCATCCGCTCCGAACACGACACCTGGCAGGCCATGGTCGCCTCCGGCCGCTACAGCGACGCCACCCCGCTGAGCGCCGCCGCCCTCGGCGCCGCGACCGAGGAATTCCTCGACCACTCCTGGCGCCGCTTCCTCACCGTCGTCGACCACGCCCCGACGCTGATCGACCGGTGCCGTCCCGCCAGCAGCCCGTGGCCCGACGACGCCGCGACGCTCTCCCGCCTGGCCGACGCCATCACCGATAACGAGACCCTGCTCCACGAGGTGGTCCACGGCGGTCCTATGCCGTCGCAGGAACGCAACGCCCGCGCGTGGCCGGCTATCGAGACCTGGCTCACCGACGGCGAGATCTTCCTTCGCCAGGCCCGCGTGAGCGCACCCCACCGCCGCCCCGCCCTCCCCATCTCCGCGCCAGCATGCCCCCTTACCGCAGCCCGTCCCATGCACCGCAGCCACTAACCGCTCCACCCCGACAACGTGAGGAGAACCTCGCCCCCTTGCAACCCGGCACCCACTTCGCCTTCGGCGACCACGAGGAACACGGCTTCGTCGCGTCCTTCACCTCCTCCCTGCCCGCGCACCTCGCCCACTGGTACCTGGAGCGCGAGCAGTTCGAGCCCGTCCCCGATCAACCCGGGCTGTACCGGCTCAGCGAGCCCGAGCGGGACGGTCCCCGCCGGACCCGTCAGGCCGTCCATGATCTTCGCCGCCAGGGCTTCACTGTGCAGGCCGACATTCGCCTCGACCCGGCCATTTCCGCCAGCCCACCACGCCCGGTCCGGGCGAACGGACTCCGGGAGCGCCGCAGCCGTCTCGCCGAGGCCGCCGCCGGCCGAACGACTCAGCGTCGCGCCACACCGCCCACCACCTCCCTGCCGTCGGCCCGGCCGATCCCACCGAAGCCCGCCTACGCACCGACCGTCCACCTGACGGCCTCGGGTGGCGGGCGGTCCCGATGACGCCCGCAAGCAACCCGGACCCCGACGGCCCTCTGCCGGTGGCACCCGAACTCCCCAACGCTGCACGCGATTTCCGGCTGCGGATGGCGGTCATCGACCGCGAGACCGAGACCGCGCTCGACATGACACGCGACCGCTACGGCCGCATCGTCCACGCAAGCGCCGCGGCAACGGCTCGAGCCCAGCGCGACAAGGCTGCGGTGGAGGCGTACACCACGCACCTCGCCCCGCACGCCGACGCTCTGCTCGACGCCGCCCGCCGTGCGCTCGACGAGCTGCCGCCTGCCCGGCACCTGGCCGGGTGGCGGGCCGTGCTGGACGGCCTGGCCGCCTCCGCCACCGAGATGGGCCGGGCCCTCGACCGGCCGGCCGCCCCCGGCTCCCAGGCCGAACGCGCGCAGCACTCGGCCCTGTGGCCGCACCTCACCGCATGGGCGGATCACAGCTTCATCGCCAGCAACCTCGCCGACCAGAGCGATGGCCAGCACCACAAGGCTCCGCTGACCGAAGAGGAACAGCGGATGTGGACTGAGCGAGCTCAGGCTGCGCAGAGGCGAGGCGAGCTGGAGCTGACCGAGTCGTGGTACGCCGCCGACGGGCAGCCGATCATGCTCGCCCACCTGGTCGAAGACGACGACTCGACGCTGGTCGCGCTGCGAGGAGCCCCAGACGCACCGGGCTGGCAGGTGATCGGGCACTACGCCCACGAATACGAGGCAGGGCAGTCACTACCCGCCCCGGTCCCGCCCGGCGTGCTGCGCGCCGATGTCTCAGGGTTCAACCGGCCCGAGCCCGCCCCCGAGATCTCGCTGCAGGAACTCACCCGCGACGTCGTCGAGGCCCAGCACGCCGGTGACGCGTCCAACGCGCTCCTCAGTGCAACCCAGCGCGGATACGACGCAGGGCCGATGGTCCGTCTCCAAGAACTCCTGGAAACGAGCAGCCAGTTCGCCAGCGCGCTGGAGACCGTGCAGGGCCGCCAGATCGCCGCCCGCCTCTCGGCGTTCGGCCGGCAGATCGAGTTCCTCACCCGCGAAGTCGAAGAAGCGGCCGAGGACCTTGGCGCGACCGTCGCCGTCCTGCCGCCGCACCGCACCCCCGTGCTGCGCGTCCGCCAGCGCCCTGCCGTGGACACCACACCACCCACACCGCCGCCCCGCGCCAGCACGCCCGCCCGCCACCGCTAATCACCGAGAAAGCACCCGTTGTCCCTGACCGCACCCCCGGCCCCGGCACCGCGCATCACCTACGGCGCGGTGCTGGGCAGCCCGTACGTCGCCCGCCTCCTCGGCGGCACCCTCACCGGCCGACTCCCCAATGGCATGGCGCCCGTCGCCATCCTGCTATGGGCCACCGCGAGCGGCAGCAGTATCGCCTTCGGCGGGCTGCTCAGCGCCCTGTACGGGCTGTCGTCCGCGCTGGCCCAGCCGGTCAAGGGACGCCTCATGGACCGCCACGGCCAGAGCGCGGTGCACCTTCCGGCCGCCCTACTCAACTCGGCCCTCCTGGTGGCCCTGCCACTGTCCGGACCGTACGGCGGACCGGGCCTCGCCACGGCCATCGTCGTCGCCGGCGGTCTGACCACGCCTCCGCTGGAGGCCGGGCTGCGGGCGCTGTGGCCGAGCGTGCTGCCCGACCCCCGGCTGCGGCACGCCGCGCTCGCGCTCGACACCGGCACGCAGGGCCTTCTGTACATCGTCGGCCCCCTGCTCGTGGCCGCGCTCGCCTGCGCGTACAACCCCGCCGTCGCGCTCGCCGTCACCGCCGCCCTCGGCCTGGCCGGCACCGCCGCGGTCGCCCTCGCGCCGCCATCGCGGCGCTGGCGGCCCGAACGGTTCGAGGGCCAGGACGCTGCCCATTCACAGCAGTTGGCCTCTCCCGCCGTGTTGCTGCTGTTCGTCTCCCTCACCGGCATCGGGTTCGCGATCGGAGCCATGAACGTGTGGTCCATCGCCATGGCCGAGCACCACCACCAGGACATGCTCTCGGGCATCATCCCTGCCGCGTTCTCCACCGGCAGCTTCCTCGGCGGCCTCATCTACGGAAGCCGCACCTGGTCGGGCACCACCACCAGGCGCCTGATCATCGCCACAGCCGCGTTCCTGGCCGGGTGGCTCCCGCTCCTTGCCCTTCCGGGCCCGTATGCGGCCATCGCCGCGGTCACCGTGCCCGGTGCGTTCCTAACCATCGTCGTCGCCTGCGCCTACGTCACCACCGACGCCCTCACTCCGGCGGGCCGCACCAGCGAGGCGTACGCGTGGCTGATCCTCGCGATCGGCGCCGGGCAGTCCGCCGGCACCGCCCTCGCCGGACGCCTCGCCGAGCAGCCTCTCGCCAGCGCTGCGCTCCCCGCCGCCGGCGCGGCCTTCGCTCTCACCGTCCTTCTCGCCGCGCGCCGACGTCTCGACCCCACCGGACACATGCAGCGCGGCCGGCATCGCCGCCCGCTCCGATGCCGGCACAAGACGCCCTGATCAGGGCGCCCCCCTACTTTCCAACCCTTTTGAGGAGATCCATTTATGGCCGTCCGTACGCAGTGGACCGTAGAGCACGCCTGCTCCCACCAGGTGGTTCATGACCTGTCCAACCGTCCTGCCGACAAGCGGGCCGGATTCGCCCGATGGCTCGCAGGCCGGGACTGCACCGACTGCTGGAAGGCGGCACGCGACGCCGATACCGAGTCCAAGGAGGAGTGGCTCGCGGCCAAGCGCGCCGCCGAACAGGAGGCGGCCGTCGCGTGGGCGAAGCAGTTCGACATGCCGCAGTTGGAAGGCCCGGCCAAGGCCCTGGACTGGGGCGAGCGCTCCCGCCACCAGCTGGTGACGGCCGCGCACACCGCGCTGGTCGTGGAGGGGGCCTGGGACGAGGCGGACTGGGCGGAGCTGGAAGAGAAGGCCCGCGCCATCACCCGCGCCGGGTGGTGGATCGACCAGCGCGACGCAGAGGGCACTGACCTGCTCGAACTCCTCGACGCAGCCACCGAGGCGGACCGCGGGACGGAGAACCCGTTCCGCTGATCGCGGCGGAACATAGCCGGGAAACGCCGGTTAGCCAAACCGGCGTTCCTCCGGACCATTGTTCCTCCCACCCCGCCACCGATTGCGTGGAAGGAACCGAACCGCATGTCCCAGCCCCCGCCCACTTCGGCCTTCGCGCCGACACCCGACCCGCTCACCCCCGACCGGGACATCACGCACCAGCACTTCCAGGCCGGTGACACTGTCGTCGTCCTCAAGGGGGTGGCCGGCGGTGAACTGTGGGGAGACGCGATGCGCGTCGTCGCCCCGTCCTGGCACACCCCGACCGACGAGGACGGATGGCGGCTGCGGGATGCGACCGGCGGAGCCCAGTCCTACGTCACCGGCCATCCCCGCTACCTCGTGCACCTCTCGCGCCGCTGCCCGGACTGCCTGATCTACCTGCGCGCCATGGAGGACGCACTCCTGCCGCGGCACGCCGGTCGCAACGAGCTGATCGACTGCGGTTGGTACACCACCACCGCCCTCAACCAGCTCGTGCACATCGCCGACATCCGGGGCGGCCGGTGATTCCCCGCCTCCATGAGCGGACCCACACCGCGCACGACTCGCTCGCCGAGGCGCTGGGGCGGCCGGTCTCGCCGAACGAGGGCCTGACGGAGTACACGGTTGTCGCCCACTGGCCGGGCCTGGATTACTTCACCCTGGACGACGGGCAGAAGATCTGGACGTCCCTCCAGTGGGCCGAGCACCTCGAAGACCCCTATCTGGAGCATCCGTTCGCCGCCAGCCCGGATGATGACCGGCGGGCGATCCTCCACCTCGACGTCCGGCTTCACCCGGACGACCGGGATCTGACCGGCCCTGAGTGGGCCGAAGCCGCCCACCGGCTCGCGCGGGCCGCCGGTATCGAGATTCCCGGCAAGGAGCACGGGTGCCGGTGGATTGCCGTTCAGGCCCAGTCCGGACGCATCGATTTGATCGCCAACCTGATCCACCTCGACGGCGCGTGGCACGCTCCGCCCGCGGACATCCTGCGGCGCCTGGCGGACGAAGCGCGCCACATCGAGCAGGACCTCCACCTGATCCCCGTACGCACCGGCCCCACGGCGCGCCCCGCCATCCGCCCGGCGCCCACGGCGTCGGCCCAGCTCGCGAGCGTCCTTACGCAGCTGGCCGACGAGCAGGTCGGTCCGCTGGCCACGGTCCGCGGACTCGTCGAGCACACCGCGCACCGGATCGCCCGTCAACCGGGAGCCGCCAGCACCGATGCGGCGCACCGCCTGGAGCTGATTGCCCGCCGCCTCCACGCCATCCAGGAGGACCTGGACAGCACCGCCGCGCGCCTGGTCCAGACGCGGGTCGCCGCTGTACCGCCCGCCGCCCGGCGCACCGCCCACCGATCGCCGTAGGAGAAACGTCTCGTTGCCCCGTACCGACCGCTTCCTGGACATCCGCCGCGATCCGCACTCCGAGGAACTCCTCGCCCGCGGCGGGGACTCCGAGGCGCACAGCGTCCTAATCCGGGATTACGGATGGTTCGGCAGGTCGAGTGGGCCGAGGGGCCGTTCGAGTGGTGGGTGGGCGAGTGCCGAACGGACGCCTTTTGGTTCCCCGGCTCCGACGCCCAAGGATAGAGCGACGACGTTCAGTACCGGCCCGCCCCACCGCGCGGAGAGCGGTGAGTGTTGACGCCCGTGGGCGTCGGGCGGACGCCCAACAGCGTCCTGGCACCGCGATGCCCCGTTGCAGACCGGCGCCGTCCGGCGCCTGCGGGCGTCAACACCCTCACGTTGATCACTCGTTGGTGTTGGTGATGCGAGCCCGCCGCACGGTGACCTCTTGAGATTCCCGAGCGTCCCAGCTCCCGGCTAGACCGAGGCCCGTGCAGTGAGCTGGTGCCACGAACAGCTACTGAGGTGGCGGACCGACTACCGAGTCGAGTCCCGGGATTAGGTCGCTGCGTGGTTCCGCGCGAGCTCGTGACCAGCAAGAAGAGTATCAACCAGGGGAGGAAATCTTGATCTACTGCGGCATCGACTGGGCGGAAAGGACACACGACGTCGCCCTGGTCGACGACAGCGGCGAGCTACTCGCCAAGCGTCACATCACCGACGACGCCGCCGGCTACCGCATCCTTCTGGACATGCTTGCCGAGTACGGCGACAGCGAGGAGAGCCCGATCCCGGTCGCGATCGAGACCTCCCGCGGCCTGCTGGTGGCGGTGCTGCGGACCGGGAAACGCCAGGTATTCGCGATCAACCCGATGGCCGCCGCCCGCTACCGCGACCGGCACTCGGTCTCGCGCAAGAAGTCCGACCCCGGCGATGCCCTCGTACTGGCGAACATCCTGCGCACGGACATGCACGCCCACCGACCACTGCCGAACGACAGCGACTTGGCCCGCGCCGTCACCGTCCTCGCACGAGCCCAGCAGGACGCGACGTGGAACCGGCAGACCATCGCCAACCAGCTCCGGTCCCTGCTCCGCGAATACTTCCCTGCCGCCCTGGCCGCCTTCGAACCGTTCAAGAACGGTCTGTGCCGGTCAGAGGCCCACGCGATCCTCAAGCTGGCCCCAACCCCAACCCGCGCCGCCCGGCTGACCCGAAGCCAGCTGCAGGCCGCGCTCAAACGCGCCGGCCGCAAGCGCGGCATCGAAGCCGAAGCCGACCGCTTCCGCGAGGTCTTCCGCGCCGACTGGGCCCACCAGCCGCCGCTGGTCGAAGACGCCTTCGGCCAGCAGATGCTCGCTCTCCTCGTTCAGCTTCAGGCCGCCTGCACCGCCGCCGACGACCTGGCCAAGGCAGTGGAAGAGGCGTTCCCTCAGCACCCGGACGCTGACGTGATCCTCAGCTTCCCCGGTCTCGGCGTCCAACTCGGCGCCCGGGTGCTCGCCGAGATCGGAGACGACCGCCAACGGTTCGTCGACGCCCGCGGACTCAAGGCATACGCCGGCGCCTCGCCCATCACCAGAGCCTCCGGCAAGAAGTCGTCCATCACTCGACGCTGGGTGAAGAACGACCGGCTCAACCATGCCGGCTATCTCTGGGCCTTCTCCGCAATTACCGCATCACCCGGCGCCAAAGCACACTACCGGCGCCGCCGCGACGACCACGGCGACTGGCACGCCTCCGCTCAGCGCAACCTCTTCAACCGCATGCTCGGACAGCTCTACCACTGCCTCCAACACCACACGCTGTTCGAAGAGGGCACCGCCTTCCCCACAGCCCTGGCGGCCGCAGCTTGACACCTTCAGTGCCTGAGGTGTCTGCAGCGCGCGGGTTTCATCGCTGTCGTCCGCGTCCACGAGACCTACCACCGCGCCCCCACCGGCCTCACCGAGGAAGACGAGTCCCGTCTCGCTACCGACGCAGTCGCCCGCCTCCGGGTCGCCGGGTATCACGTCGACTGCGAAGAGGACTTCGACACTGGCTCCCGCCCGGCCAGTTACCTGCCGCTGGGCTCCTCCGTCGCCCATATCGCCGAGCGGATCCGCGAGGCCACCACCACGGATGAGGCGGCCGACGCCCTGATCGAGCTGACTGCCGCCCACGACGGCATCCTCGCCGCGCTGGACGAAGTGCTCACCGCCACCGCCGACTTCCACGACGGGCTCGGCCAGGCGGCCGACCCTTACATCGCACGGCGGTTGCTCTACCTCGCCGACGAGCACCTTCGCGTCATCCGCACCGACCTCGCCGACACCCGCAACACGCTCGCCGACCGGCACGCACCCCACCCCAGCCGCAGCACCTGCAGCGGGGAGGTCCCCGCCACCGAACGCGAGCGCTCCGCCGTGTGCGCCTGCCCGCCCCCGCCGCGCACGCTCCCGGCTCCGCCGCCCCCGGTGGCCGCCGGACTGCGTCGCTGACTCCCACCTCGCCCAAGGACACCATGCACGACCACGACACCTCCGAGCGCCTTGCCTCGTACGCCGACGTCCTCGCTGGCGAACTCCCCGACAGCTGGTCCAGCTCCCACCTGCCGGCCGACGCCAAGGACGATCTCGCCGAACTCTCCGACCGCATCTGGGATCTGGACCTGGTCGCCGCCTCCCTCGCCGAGCACCCGCTCCAGCAGGCCGCCGTCCTGAGCCGCCCGGACGGCGCCCAGCTCGTCGTCCTTCACCGGCATGACGAGCGCGACGGATTCCTCATCGCCGCCGTCGCCCCCCGCGCCCTGCCCGACGAGGCGTACCGCGCCGTCCCCGAGCCCAACGGCATCGCTCTGGCGGACGACCCGTTCCTGAGCGCCGAGCAGGTCGCCGGCGACCTGCTCGCCCGCTACGACAGCGCCCTCGCCCAGGCCCGGCACAACGCCCTGGGCGGCATCCAGCCCTCCCAGCCGGACCGGGTCGTCCTGACCTGGCAGCCAGACGGCAGCGTCGCCACCGCCCCCGTCGACGACCGCGCCGGCGCCATCCTCGTCGCCAACGGCTTCATCCAGGACCCGCAGAGCGGCATCTACCGACTCAACGGCGACGACACCAAGGCGCAAGCGCGCGCCCTGCGCGAGATCGGCCCGCAGCTCGACCGGCTCGGCATCGGCACCGCACTCCAGCACCCCGCAGGCCGGACCGCACCCACCTCCACCCCAGCTTCCATGCCGCCGACCCCGGCCGGCACCCGCACGCCGGGCACCAGGGCTCGATGAAGCAGCGGAGCCCGACATCTGGGTGCTGGAGTACGTCACACCATCGCCAAGGCCCCCAACACCGTTGACCCCGAAGAGAGGCCCATGGCCAATTTGGCCGACGAGTACGGCACGGACGTCGAGATCTACAGCAAGGCCCTGACGACGACCATCCACGCCGACACCCCGACCGGCGCCCCCGCACAGCTCCACGACCTGCTGGAACAGCTCGGCCTGGAACGCCACGAATACCCCCCGGGCGGGCCGCTCTACATCTGGCACACCGTGCCCGAACACCTCAATGCCGACGAGCAGAAGCGCCTGGTGACCCGCGCCATCCCCGCGCTGCTCGTGGCCGGTTACGAGGTCAACTGCACGCCCGACGTCTTCGACGAGGCCACCTACCGGCAGGCCGTGCACGACATCCGCACCAGTGCGGCCCGGCCTGCCGGGCAGCATCCGGCACCGGCCCGTTCCCCCTCGCGCCCCGCACCGGCCCGCCGCGCCCCGTAAGAC